>JAYKIC010000281.1:0-3034 GCA_035284985.1 Leptolyngbyaceae cyanobacterium | reverse complement strand
CCAATAAGTCTTGCAATCGATTGGCGTGTTGTGGTCCCATGACCAAATCCAGCTCAGGGACTCGACGCAAAAGGGACTCTCCTTCTTGCTGGGCCACACACCCTGCCACCACAAGGGTTAAATTAGGGTCAGATTGCTTACGCTTAGCCTGCCGTCCTAAGTAGGAGTAAACCTTTTGCTCGGCGTTATCCCGAATGGTGCAGGTGTTATACAGCACCACATCGGCTTCATCCGGGGTTTCGGACCAGAGAAATCCCATGTCCTCAAAAATTCCAGCCATCCGTTCAGAGTCGGCTTTGTTCATCTGGCAGCCAAAGGTGGTGATGTGATAGCGGCGATCGACTGTCATAAACGGGGATGGGTGAATCAAAGGTCAATTTAAACACATTTTTCAATTGTAGCGTTTTCTGGCAGCAGTGGGGATTCAATAAACTGTGCGATCGCCCCTCTAAGAATCGGCCAACGGGATCAATAAATCCGGTTACGGTTGCAATTCCTTTAACTTGTTTTGGGCAAAAAAGAGCAACCGTTGTGCCTCAGCGTATGCAGTTGTGCCATTTTCCACTTGGTGGAGTTGGTTGACAATGCCCTCCAACTGACTGATCGTGCGGTTGCGGTTTAGATCATCTGCATTATCAGGTGTGCTAGCCTGCAATGCTTGGATTTGTTGCTGGGCTAGTTGCAATGCCTTTACGGAATCTGTCTCTGCCTGCCGCCGAATCTTTACCTGTCCCAGATTACTGCGGTAGGTTGCCAGCAATTGCTGAGCTTCAGCATAACCCACAACATCTTCAGGGGGAATTCGCTCTAGGGGGGCGATCGCCTCCATCCATAAACTTTCGATTTGTTGCCACTCTGCCGCAGAATGGGGCGGATTCTGCCCTAACTTGGCAGCTTCCCAGGCAAATCCCCGTGCTGCTTCGATAATCGAGGCAACCTGAGCATTTTGTGCCGCTAATCCAACGGTTTCTTCAAACTCTCGCTGGTAGACCACAAGTTTTTGTTGGGCCGATCGCCCCGCAAAAGTAGCGGAGGGAATTTGCTCAAATTGAGCTAGCGCACTTCGCCATGCGGCGATCGCGCTCTGCTTATCAGACATCGTAGTGGCTTGCTGATAGGGTTGTTTGGCTTGGGTCAGCGCGGCTTCTGCGTCCACCAATAAAGTACGGGCATTCTTTTCTTGAAAAACCTTCGCTTCCAGTTCACTAATACGGATACGGGCATGGTCAAACTGTGCCGGACTGAAACGCCAAGAGTACCACCAGGAGCGGTATTCAGGAAATTCATAGAGAAACGAAATGGGCAGCGCTTCTAAACTTTCCTGCGCCTGCATCACCTTCTGTTCGCCCAATTCAATATCGGCATCGCTGGTGACCTGGTTGATTAATTGATCTGACTGTTCCACCAGAGCGATCGCATCTCGGTAGTTCTCATCAATACTGATGTAGCTGGGCAATAGCAGAATTGGGGCTGTTCGGGCAATCGGTCGGCGAATCGGTGAGTAGGGTAAATTGATCATCCAGAGCGCTCCGACAGGAATCCCCAACACAACTCCGATGCCAATCAATCGAGCCAGCAGCTTTCGAGCCTGGGCAATTGGGTTTGCAGAGGGGTGGAGATGCGTCTGGAGCGCCTGTGCCGCTTTTGGCGGTGCCAGTTCTGCTTCCAGTTCTGCCAGGGTTTTAGGACGTTGGGGTTGCATCACCCCCGTTTGGGACGGTGCAACCGGATGTATCGGTGTAGCTGAGATCGGATGATTTTGATTCGGTCCAACTGATTTTTTGTTTGCGGTAAACAAACGGTTTAAGATCCCCATTATGTTACGTCCAAAGGAAAACGGTAGATTCTGGATTTAGAATTCCCATTTTTTTGGGTAGGAGAACAACAAATTAAATCAGAACCACGAATAAATTTAATAACGGTGCGATCGCCCCCGGCTAGATCCCACAAGCCCATCAACGCCGAACCAGAATTGAGGGGCGATCGCAGCGCAGCCCAAACCCTTGAAAACCTGGCCCTTCACGGCCTCAACCATTGCCTCAAAATGACTTTAAAACTAATCCCCAAACTGCCAGAATCCTCACCACCAAAGAACTGTTGCACACGCCTTGCAGTTGTTAGATGGTAGTTCACTAGATTTCATCCGTGAGTTACCAGAATCTGGACACCAACTAGTACCAGTCCAAGTGTGGCCAGGTTCCAACTGAAGGTTCTTAGCCAGGGAACGCCAGCCGCATAGAGCGGAAGAAACAGAATTCGGCCAACCCAAGTACAGGATCGAACCCCAATAGCTGAAGGAGCCGCTCACCCTGCGATCGCTCTAGGGCTATGGGCAAGTGTTGGTCATCCTATACCGATAGGTCCCAATGTAAACAGTGCGGCCCCCAAACTCCCCTATTTCTCATCCGGTCGTTTAAGGCTCCAGGAATAGATGACGGAGAGCAAGACCCAGTTCATCACGTTAAGTCTGGCATCGTACAAGGTTACATCTAACAACGAGAAGCCGATGCTGCCGCCTAGGGCCAGGGCATACCCCATGAAGATGGCGCGATCGCCCCTATGCCCATTGTCCCCGTTTGCGATTTGAGTAGAATCCTCTGGGGTGGGGGAAGAGGGCGATCGCGCCCAAACAGCCCGAACCCCGCGATAGCAGATAAAGCCGATCACGGTAGACAACAGAACCATTACCGGAATACCATACTCCGCCCCCAGCAGCAGCCAAAGGTTATGGGTATGAAACACGCTGTCATAGGTGGGATCAATTAACCGGGCGGGGTAGAGAAACTTGAAGCTCCCTGGTCCCCAGCCTAACCACGGTCGTTCGGCAATCAAATCGATGGCAATTTTCCACACGCCGATACGGGGATCATCCATCACCTGAGCGATGCCAATGGATCGTTGGCCCAATCCTAACAAGACAATCGCCACACCCAGCCCCGTCACCCATAGGCCACCCATGAGCAGGACCATGCGATTCCATTTGACCATAAACGCTAAGCCGACCAGTTGGGCGATCGCCACCAAAATGCCATTG
>JAYKIC010000280.1:0-6301 GCA_035284985.1 Leptolyngbyaceae cyanobacterium | reverse complement strand
CCCTAAATCCCTTCTCCCACAAGGGGAGAAGGGACTTCAAACCAGGTTCTTGGGTCGAAAGCCCCTCTCCCGCTCTGGGAGAGGGGTTGGGGTGAGGGTAGTTTGAGTTTTGTCAGTCAATCAGGGTCCGGGCTGAAGGTTAAGGGTGGCGTATGTGTTTAGCGTGACCCCCTCTAACTCCCCCTTGCAAAGGGGGAGGACCGGAGTTTCCCCCCTTTGCTTTCGCAAAGCGTGCCCGGAGGGCGTAGGGGGATGAAGGGGGGTAAAGCCAGGGTTTTCCGGCTTCGCTAAACAGGTACAGGGTGGCTCCCTAACGCTGGGTGCCACCCCCAAAATGTACCCATTTGGGAATGAATACGTTAAGTTTAGGCTAATTCTTTTTATGGTTTTGGTTATGAATATTCAACCACCGTCACGGGACTCTCAGACTGCTGATAGATTATCCGCCTATACCTCTGAGTTGCAGGAGTGCTTGAACCTTATCAAGGATGCGGCAACCCGCGAATTAGCCGTGCAAAAATACACCCTGTTGCGCGATCGCATCCTGACCCAATATCCCGCCATGGTTGACCTGCTGGATATGACGTGGGATGCCTTACTAACCAGTCGGCGAACAGCCCATGTTTGGGAGCGCCTTTGTAACACTGAAAAACAACTCACGGATCGGATGGCGGAGAGTCATGTTCAGTTGCAACAAAACTATCTACGCCTTGTGCAAGAACAGTGACCTGTGCCAAAGCAGTGAAATGTTTTGGCATTGATTTGGGTTGGTCTTCCGGTGCCAGTGGTCTAGCCTGCATCACCTGGCACCATGGCCAGATCGAAGGGATCGAGTTGGCCCACTTGCTGGAATTAGATCACATTTTTAGCTGGATCGATGAACGGCTAGAACCGGGGGAATCGGCGGTGGTGGCGGTGGATGCCCCCACTCTCATTCCCAATGAAACGGGGATGCGCTTGTGCGATCGCCTTGCACACCGACATTTTGGCAAATATCACGCTGGCTGTTACCCCGCCAACCGAGGCCGACCGTTTGCCCAGCGCACCCTTGCCGTTGGCTTGCAGCTAGAGCAGCGGGGATTTATCCACCGTCCCCATCTGCCCCAACCCACTCCCCAGGGACGGTATCAACTGGAGGTATTTCCCCATGCCGCCATGTTGCATTTATTCCAACTTAACCAAATTTTGAAGTATAAAAAGGGCCGACTGGCGGAGCGCCGACTGGAACTAGTTCGCTTCCGCCAACTGATGCTCGATATTTTTCCCCAGCTTCAGCCCTCCTTTGCCCACGGGGTGGACTGGCCGACCCTGCTGCCCCCCATCCCCCACAAAGGCCGGGACATGAAAGCAGTGGAAGATCAATTGGATAGTTTAATTTGTGCCTATACCGCTGTGCATTGGTGGTATTGGGGGTTGGAGCGCAATTGGGTGTTGGGCGATCGCACCACGGGGTATATTGTGGTGCCCACTCCCTTTGGTCCCCTCGACGGCACTAACCCAAGTATGAAGGACTGGAGCGATCGCCCCAGGACCGACTATGCCGCCACCCCATAATATTCCTGCACTGTAAAACTTGACACATAGTGATACACAAAAAGAGTCTGAACCATGACACAAAGAGGCACTACTAGTGCTACAACCAGATATGGGCCTTTTTTTTAGCCGCGATCGCACTTGGTGAAGGTAGTGAAATGATAATGAGATGTACGCTAGCAGAACTCAACCAAATGGATGAGGATGCCTTTACTAATGCCCTTGGCAATATTTTTGAAGAAACTCCGGCGATCGCCCGTCAAGCTTGGTCCCAGCGACCCTTTGACACCATTGAAAGCCTACATCGGGCCATGGTGATGACCATGAGAGGACTGGATAACTCTGCCCTCATAGCCCTGATTCGCGCCCATCCAGAACTAGGGGCAAGATACAGCATGACGGATGATTCCTTGAAGGAACAAGCGGGAGCAGGCTTAAACAATATTACATCCCATGAATCCAATCGCCTACAGATGATGAGCCGAGCCTATACTAATAAATTTGGGTTTCCCTTCGTCATGGCAGTCAAACGCCATAGTATCGGTAGTATTCTAAATGCCTTTGAGCAGCGGCTCCAGCATTCCATTGGCCAAGAGATTGAACAAGCTCTGACGGAAATTGAGAAGATTGCCTGGTTCCGCTTGAACAATTGTGTGGAGTTAGACCCCCAAGCCAAAGTTTAGACCAAGAGAATGGTTTGTCACCCCGTTAAAACATCCCATCGGACGATCTAAATGGGTTCCCACAACCGAAAAACATACGTTAGAGTGGGGAGACACGTATATCATCTTACTGAGGTCCAGTTACCATGTGTATCTGTATCAATTGTTACTTTGTTGATCGGTGTAAGACTTATCACGAAGTGGAAACCAATCATCTCCAACCCCACTTGACGGATACTCCAGATTTTGATGCGGTTAATCCCCAAATTAATGCCAATATCCAAATTCCCAAGGTTTTAGTGGATGGCGATCGCATCATTGAACAGGGCGAATTTGGCTTTGAGTACGATGTCGTCGGCTGTGATAGCTTTCAAGAAGAGATGGGCAAGTGGGCAAAATTGCGTCCGGGTGAGCTAATCCCCACCTAGGTTGCCAACTATCAATGAGTCAAACATCAATTAGCTTGCGGTTAAAAGAACTAACCGGATTAAGGTTTAAGGTCCAACTTATGCCTTAACCGACTCCTGTGGATGGGTTAGCTTGGGAAAAAAATACCCCCGTCCTCGGTCAGTGTGAATAAATTCGGGGTTACTGGGATCATCTTCTAACTTGGCCCGGAGTCGGGAAATATGCACATCCACAACCCGCAAGTCCGTGTGGCGGCTAGGAGTGTAGCCCCAGACTTCGTTCAAAATTTCCGCACGGGGTACGGATTCACCAGGACGACTCACCAATAATTGCAGCAGATCAAACTCAATTCCCGTTAGCCGGACCCGTTTACCATCCGCAAACACTTGACGTTTGTTCAGTTCAATGCGTAAATTTCCGGCCTTGAGGATACCTGGACCTTGGGCTTCCGATGCAGGTTTAGACCCATGGCGATGATCAACTCGACGCAAAATGGCTTTGATACGGGCTTCTAACTCTTTGGGTGAAAAGGGCTTGGCAATATAATCATCAGCCCCCATTTCCAGACCAGTGATGCGATCGGCAATTTCACCCAAGGCAGTCAACATGATGATGGGAACATCGCTAATTTTGCGAAGTTCTCGACACACGGCCAATCCGTCTAGCTTCGGCATCATGACATCTAAAACCACGAGGTCTGGCAATTCCTCATCAAAAACCTTGAGCGCTTCCTCTCCATTGGCCGCCACTGAGACATCGTATCCGCCCATGGATAGGCGAGTGGCCAATATTTGACGAATGGCAGTTTCATCATCAACAACCAAAATTCGTTTCTTATCGTGAGCCAATTGTCCCTACACTCCTCAACTTTCAGTCCCCAACACCGAGATGCAATCAACCACACCCCAAACAATCACAGGTAGGCAGACACATGAACAGCAATTTCTCTAGTCAGTTTTAAACAATCGATGTAAACAAGAAATTTTTCGTTACATTGCCTTTAACGGTAATCATAACAAACGAGACCCATACACTCGATGTTCATTTCAGATTTTCTGAGAACTAAACTCATATTTCCTTGGGGACAATACTCTCAAACCCCTATGGTGAAAGGCTTACAAGTCAAATAAAAGTTCTGAACGTTTTTGAGCATGGGCTTAAAGTCCCCATCCCCATTGGTCTTTTAGGGATGGGCGATCGCGCTCATCCTTGAAAACTGTTACTAAATACACATTTAGGGCGATCGGCCTTTGATGACCTCACCTCAATGCCTTCATCTACATTTCATCACTCGATAACATCACGTCATTAAATAGAGGACGGCTAAAGGGACCAACCTTGAAGCCACTGACATCGCTATTGGTTGCATAAATCCACAACCAACCAGGGGTGTAGACGGGCACCACCACAGCTTGCTCTAGGAGGTGAGCCTGTACCGCTTGGATGGCGGCGAGGCGCTCGTTCGGGTCCATGGTGGTGCGGGTTTGCTCTAGGAGGGTATCCAGTTGGGGATGGGTATAACCACCGTAAGCACCGGGGGAATGCCAGAGGGCGTAGAGAATATCGGGGTCATACCAAGCCCACCCCATTAAATCTAGGGTTCCGGGGCCAGTCTTCCGCTGATTTTCCAATTTGACCCGGGCATTGAGGGTGCTAATATCCATCAGGTCTAGGGCCGCTTCAATACCCACCTGACGCAGTTGCTCTTGGAAGACAGCGGCGATCGCCTCCCGCTGATCCCCAATCCAGGTTAGCATTTGCACCTGCATGGGATGGTCGGGACCATATCCCATTTCCTTAAGCAAGGCTTTGGCCTTTTCCGGGTTGTATTCGTATCCCTTTTGCTGACAAAAGGCGGGATCATTGCCAAGTACCCCCCGCGCCACGGGACAGTACTCCCGCTGTACCAGATTGCCCCAGGTTTGGGAAATGGCGGCTTCGGGGTTCAGGGCATGGGCGATCGCTTGCCGTGCCCGAATATCATCAAAGGGAGGTCGATGAACGTTGAATTGGAAAAAAATACTTTGCCCCGTATTTTGGGCGAGGATGAGCGATCGCTCCGGATTTTGCTGAATCGCATTCAGTTCCGCGATGGGCGGGTCCACCACCACATCCGCCTCTCCCCGTTCCAATGCGGCCAGACGCTTATAGGCATTCGGTTCCGTTTTAACCACCAACTGTTCCATGTAGGGTGCCCCTGGATTGGTCACGGGCTGTCCCCCGTTCCCATAGGCTGGGTTTCGTTCCAATACCAACTGCTCTCCCCGCTGCCAATCCACCAATCGCCATGGTCCTGTGCCGATGGGGTGGCGAGCGTCAACCATTGCCCCTTGCTCTTCCCCACTGTCACAGAGCATACTGGCAAACGGGTCTGCCATAAACGGCACAAAGGCGCTAAAGGGTTCCGCAAATTCAACCGTCACCGTCAAGGGGTCCACCACCGTCACCGCTGTAATCGGTCCCCAGTTGCTAAAGGTGACGCTAGGCCGGGTCACATCGAGGGCGCGATCGACCGTAAATTTGACATCATTCGCATCAAAAACTGTGCCATCGTGGCACTGGATACCGTCCCGCAACGTAAACGTCACGCCTAACCCATCCTCACTCACGGTCCAATCCGTCGCCAAATGGGGCTGTAATTGCCCTGCATCATCAAAGGCGAGTAAGGTATCGTACACCTGGGCAAAAATTTGCCAGGAAAATACATTTGCCGTGCGCTGGGGGTCCAGGGTGTCTATATCCCCCGGTCGCAACCAGACGATGCGATCGCCGCTTCTATCACTGTCCTGGGTCGCTTCCTCGGTTCCTGTAGAACTGGGCAAGGGCGCAGGCGGAAGTGAGGAAGGGGGCGCACTACAGGCCACCAGTCCCCCCAACCAGCAACTAGCCATTAAAGTAAACTGAGACGCTCTAGGGGTGAAAAACGTACGAAATATCTGGAAGTAACGGTGGACAGACGATGCCATGGTGATGCCTACACTCTTCAATCAAGCCTTTCACCGTTTTTCCCCTGATCAGCCTCTTAGTCAGGATAGATTCGGCCCATTCCCTTGTTAGAAGGAACGACCGGAACCTAGGTTGAGATTTAACTAAGTGTTAATTTTCTGCGGTACAATTACCTAGATGGCAAACCTCATCGATAGAAATGTAAGTTTCATTTTGTTGTGATGACTCCTGTTAACTCCCCCTCCCCTTCCTTAAGCCAACGGCAAAATTGGCTCAGCTTTTGGGCCGATTTTCTCCTGGTAGGATTGATGAGTGGTCCCCTAGCGGCCCCATTTTTAGCTGCCGCCCCCCTGCCCGTTTTACCCCAAATTGCCACCATTATTTACTTTATGGGCAACCACGTTTGTCCCCAACCGGAAATGGGTCTAGAACTTTGGTCGCCCCACCTCATGGCCGTATGTATGCGCTGTTATGGTACCTTGCTGGGTCTACTGGCCATGCGGGTTTTAGTGAACCGTAATCAAGGTCAGGCCACCTACTGGTTACATCAATATGGACTGTGGGGATTGGGATTAACCATTGTGTTGTGCTTGGTCTACCCGTTTGAACTATATGCCCAGGCATGGGGTTGGTGGGACTATAACAATCTAGTGGTGACGCTGTTCGGGTTAGTGTCAGGGTTAGGCTTGGGCGCTTACATTATGCCGCTCCTCCATCGATCTGATTCATCGGGTCTAAGCTAAGGAACGGAA
>JAYKIC010000279.1:0-11003 GCA_035284985.1 Leptolyngbyaceae cyanobacterium | reverse complement strand
ACTATGTCGCTATCCAGCAACTGTGTATCTCCAGCCTCAGTTTTATCAAACAGCAAGCCCTAAACAAGCGCATCCAGTTACATACCCAGATTCCGCCTTTGTTGCCAGATTTATGGGTGGATGCCATTCGGATTCGGCAGGTGTTGCTGAATTTGCTCACCAATGCGGTCAAGTTCACTCCAGAGGAGGGCCACATCACCCTCGCGGTCACGCTCCTCACGCCAGACGCACATTCATCGCCACAGCCTCAGGTTCGGATTGCGGTTACGGATACGGGCATCGGCATCGCTGCTGATGACATTCCTAAACTGTTCAAACCCTTTGTTCAAATTGACGCTTCCCTCAACCGCCAACATTCAGGCACCGGGTTAGGTCTCATGTTAGTCAAGCAAATTGTGGAACTACATGGAGGCACGGTGGGTTTGACTAGCACCCTGGGAGAAGGGAGTTGTTTCACCATTGATCTGCCCTATGATCCCCAGACTAGCGCCAATTGGGCAGCATTGGCCAACGATGCTGGGGCGATCGCCCCGGTCACCCTGTTTGCCGATGCCGATGGCAATGCCCCCGCCCCATCGTCCCAGGCTCCATTAATTTTGCTAGCCGAAGATAACGGCGCGAATATTGTCACTATTGCGGGTTACTTACAAGCCAAAGGCTATCGGTTGATATACGCTGAAAGTGGAGAGGAGGCGATCGCCCAAGCGATGGCCCACCATCCCGACGTGATTGTGATGGATATACAAATGCCCGGTATGGACGGATTAGAAGCAATGCGCCAGATTCGCCAGCAGGAGAATCTCCGAGGAATGCAAATAATTGCGTTAACGGCGTTAGCGATGAAGGGCGATCGGGAACGCTGTATAGAAGCGGGGGCCAATCACTATCTCAGCAAACCTGTCCGGCTCAAGCACTTAGATCTCGCCATCAAAGAGCTTCTCGCTGTTTCCGGCCAAGGCTCATCACTTGGCAGAAATATTATTTAACCCAACTCCAATGGTGTCCTTGTACGCAAATTGCCATAATAGGAATGCTGGTTTGTAATGAATTTTACGCCGATTCTAGGTCAGGATATGGTAAGCCCACTCACGACAACAGACGGCTCTCCGATGGATCTCATGGCTGCGATCATACGAGATCCCATCACTGTTGCACCGGACATTACGGTTAGGGCTGTTACGGCTCTGATGCATGAGGCCCAGTTAAGGTTGGCCCCAGGCGAAATCGGTGCAAGCTGTGTGGTAGTTGTAGCATCCGGCCAGATTGTGGGACTGTTGACGGAACGGGATATCGTGGGTCTATGCGCCACGGGGCAAGCCTTAGATCAAGTATCCGTGGCCCAAGTAATGTCCACAGAAGTGCTGACCTTAGCGGCATCCGCTTTGACCCATTCCCCCTCCACCCTGCCCTCGACCGTCCACCGATTGCAACAACAACAGATTCAGTATTTACCATTGGTCGATGATCAAGACTGCCTGGTGGGCTTGGTGAGTCGTGAAACCCTGTGGCAGTATCTCTATCAAACAGGGGAACAACGCCTACAACCGTTGGAATCGCAAGTGGCCCAGCACACCGCTGACCTAGCGGAGCGGGAAGCCCGATATCGTAAGTTAATGGAGGGAGCATCCGATGCCATCTTAGTGGCGACGTTGCAAGGGCAGATATTAGAAGGCAATGCCCTGGCTGAGCAGTTGTTGGGCTATACCCAAAATGAACTGAGACAGTTGCACTTTACCCAACTCCATCCTCCGGAAGAACTGGCAACGGTTCAACGGGGGTTTGGCGCAGAAATGGTGGAAACCTTGGTGTTATGCCGGGATGGCCGCACCAAACCCGTTGAAATTACTTCCGGTGTTTTTACCATCAATGGGAAGAGCTTGGTGCAGGGTATTTTTCGGGATATTTCCCAACGCAAAACGGCGGAGCGAGCCTTGCACGCTGAAAATACCTTCCGGCAACTAATTTTGGAGCATCTGACGGAAGGGTTGTGTGTCTGCCATCCTACCCCTGACTTTCCCTTTGTACAATTTACGGTGTGGAATGCCCAAATGGAGAGGATTACGGGCTATACCCAAGCTGAAATTAATCAACGGGGCTGGTATCAAACCCTGTATCCTGATCCGGCGGTGCGGCAGCGGGCGATCGCTCGAATGGAGACCATGCGCCAAGGGGATCATATTCAGGCGGAGGAGTGGACCATCAGACATCGGGATGGGGGCGATCGCACCATTGCCATCACCACCACCCTGCTCCAGACAGCTCCGGGGGAATCCCACGTTTTAGCAGTGATGCAAGATATCACCGATCGCCAACAGACCGAGCAAGATCACCAACGGTTACTGCAAGAATTGACCGGATTTAAGCGCGGACTGGATCAGGCCACCGTTGTCACCATCACCGACACCAAGGGCGTGATTACCTACGCCAATCAAAAATTTGTGGAACTTTCTGGCTACAGTGAGGCGGAATTAATCGGCCAAACCCATCGCCTGGTCAACTCTAACACCCATTCCCCCAGTTTCTTCCAAGACCTATGGCGCACTATTCGCCAAGGGGAGATCTGGCGGGGAGAAGTGTGTAACCGGGCCAAAGACGGTCGCCCTTACTGGCTTGATACCACCATTGTGCCCTTTGTGGATGCTGACGGTAAGCCGGAACGTTACCTGGCCATTCGGTTGGATATCACGGAACAAAAAGAAGCCCGTCTGGCCCTGCAAGAATCCCAGCAGTTCTTAAAAACCGTCTTAGACACAGTACCCTTGCGGGTCTTTTGGAAGGATCGAGAGTTGCGCTATCTAGGGGCCAATGCCCAATTTTTGCAGGATGCGGCCCTCAGTTCCGCTGCCGAATTGGTGGGCAAAAGTGACTTTGATCTGCCGTGGGGCGACACTGATGCTGCGGCCTATCGCCTAGACGATGGCAGCGTCATTAGGAGGGGTGAGGCTAAACTCGGTATTCTCGAAACCCAGCACCAGCAGGATGGCACAGAAATTTGGGTAGAAACCAACAAATTACCCCTTCGCAACTTGGCTGGAGCGATCATTGGGGTTTTGGGCACCTATCAGGATGTTACCGAACGGCGAAATGCTGACATTACCTTGCGTCGCCAGTTGGCGGCGATCGAAGCGGCGGTGGATGGCATTGCCATTCTTGAGAACGATCGGTTTGTTTACCTGAATTCGTCCCATGTGGAATTGTTTGGCTATAAAAGTACTCAAGAATTAATCGGCCAAAATTGGCAGGTGTTGTATTCCCCTGAGGAGTTAGCCCGATTTGAACGGGATATTTTTCCCACGTTGCAGGAGCGGATGTATTGGCAGGGAGAGGCGATCGCCACCCGCAAAGATGGCACCACCTTCATCCAGCAGTTATCGCTGACGATCTCCGCTGACAATCTGCTGATTTGTGTGTGTCAGGATATCAGCGATCGCAAGGCCATGGAAGCCGCTTTAAAGGAAAGCCGTGATCACTTACAGGCCATGTTAGCCGCATTACCGGATCTGGTTTTCCGGGTCAATCGCCAGGGGCAATACTTGGACTTTTACCCCTCGCCCTCCATCATTAATCTGGCAGGGCCACCCAGTCGTGTGGTGGGGCAGACCTTAACAGAGGTTTTGCCTCCTGAGATCGCCCAAGGTCATCTGCACCGTTTAACCCAGGTGTTGAGGGAGCGAACTGTTCATATTGGGGAACAGCAGTTCCTAGTTGGGGATGAACTGTGCTATGAAGAAGTGCGGGCTGCGCCCTGTGGGGAGAGTGAAGTGGTGTTTATTGTCCGTGATATTAGCGATCGCAAACAGACTGAACTGGCCCTGTCCTCTAGCGAATCCCGATTTCGGCGGGTGTTTGAGTCCGACTCTGTTGGCATGATCTTTACTGATTTTAGCGGCAAGGTGACGGATGCAAACGATCGCTTTTTGGACATTATTGGTTACAGCCGAGCCGATTTAGACGCGAACCGGATTAATTGGGCACAGATCACCCCTCCAGAATATGTGGCAACCGATCAACAGGCGATCGCTCACTTGCAACGCTACGGAGAAATTCAACCCTTTGAGAAGGAATACCAGCGTCCTGATGGTAGCCGGGTTGCGGTCCTGATTGGGGTGGCAATGTTGCCCGAAGGCGAAGACCGTTGTGTTTGTGTGATTGTGGATATTAGCGATCGCAAAGCCGCAGAAGCCAAACTACTTCACACCAACGCCGAACTAGCACGGGCCACCCGCCTCAAAGATGAGTTCCTCGCCAACATGAGCCACGAACTTCGCACCCCCCTCAACGCCATCCTCGGCATGACCGAAAGTCTCCAAGAATCCGCCTATGGCAGCATTAATCAAAAACAGCGTGATGCGCTCCAAACCGTTGAAAGTAGCGCCACCCATCTGCTCTCCCTGATTAATGACATCCTAGATGTGGCCAAAATTGAGTCCGGGCAAGTTGCCTTAGAGCCAAGTGACGTAGTGGTGGAGCAATTGTGTGCCTCTAGTCTCACCTTTGTCAAACAGTTGGCGTTGAAGAAAAATATCCAGTTGAAAACCAAGATTCCCCCCCGCCTGCCGGATTTATGGGTGGATGAGATCCGGATGAGGCAGGTGTTGATCAATTTGCTCACCAATGCGGTCAAGTTTACCCCAGCGGGCGGCATTGTCACCCTTGCCGTTACCCTCACCCCTCCAGCCCTGGATACCTCCCAGCCGCCCTATCTCCGCATCGCTATCATCGATACGGGCATTGGCATTGCCCCTGAAAATATTTCACGCCTCTTCCAACCCTTCGTGCAAATTGATGGTGCCCTCAACCGCCAACATGCGGGTACGGGGTTGGGACTGGCCTTGGTGAAGAAAATTGTGGAACTACATGGGGGACAGGTGGAGCTAACCAGCCAACTGGGGCAAGGGAGTTGTTTTACGATGGCTCTACCCTATGAGGCCCATGGGGCTTCCACCTTGGAGCACGGGGAAGGGGCGATCGCCCCCGAAACCGATTTTTCTACCCCTAGCTCCAGCGACTCCCCCCTTGACCGCATTCCATTAATTTTGCTGGCAGAAGATAATTTAGCTAACATTGCCACCCTTTCCGGCTACTTAAAAGTGAAAGGCTATCAGATTGTCTGTGCCAATGATGGTCAGGCCGCCATTGACATGGCCCTGTCTCACCAGCCTGATGTCATTTTGATGGATGTGCAAATGCCGGATATGGATGGCTTAGAAGCGATGCGGCAAATCCGTCAGATCCCCAGCCTCCAAGCAACGCCCATCATTGCTCTAACGGCCCTGGCAATGAAGGGCGATCGCAAACGCTGTTTAGACGCTGGAGCCGATGAATACATCAGCAAACCCGTTCGGCTGAGGCAGTTAGATACGGCAATTAAGGAGCTTCTAACCAAGGGCAGTCAAGCAGAGCATCCCGTTCGAGACTAACTTTGTTCTGGGGCCGGGAGGATGGGGCCAGGATGGGCAATTCATCCTCCATCCATAGTCCTCGTCTATCATTGGATCAGGCATCTATCAGCATTGACTTAATCCACAATCCACAATCCACAATCCACAAATCAATTTATACTCTTGGAGGTTTTTCATGAATCGTTCACCATTAATGGCCCGTGTCGGACTTGCTTTGGGCGGCAGTTTAGTGGCCCTGGCTTCATTGGCTGAGGGGGCGATCGCCCGTGACAATGGCGCAGGCATCGGCTACTCGTCCCAACAAGATGTATCCTACTGTTCCACTTACTTAACGGCCCGTGACCAGGGTGCTCGCATCAACGTGCGCCAAGGCCCAGGCACTAACTATGAATCCCAACACTACGGTTTGCAGAATGACTGGATCGACATTCTCAACCGCAACGGCAACCCCAACGAATGGATGTATGCCGGGGATGGGCAGGGTTACACCTGGTACCAAATTGGCTTTCCTAGCAGTCGGGCCTACGGTTGGGTGCGGGAAGACTTTGTGCAATTGCCCCCCGCCGAATGCCGCAACTAGCCACCCATAACCCATCGGTTGGCTCAGCCTGATCGGATTTTCGGATCTGGGCTGTCCGGCATCACCGTATAATGGGCGCAGGACATTAGGCAGAAACATAACGGAAGGGAGTGTTAACAGTGCTGTTTTCTTCTCTAAGACATCGGCTCTACAACGGGATCATCGCTAGCCACACCAGGATTAGCAGGATTATCGGTCATGTGGCTCTGGTGGTGGGCGTGATGCTGTTGGCGTTGCAATTGCTAGTCACTCCAGCCTATGCAACCGGGGTATACGACATTCCCCCGTTACCAGCGGATGGATCGGTTTGGGTGCTAGATGATGCCGATATCATCAGCCGTGCCAATGCGGGGCAGCTTAGCCGACGGCTAAGCACCCTAGCCGAAGACACGGGAACGGAAGTTCGATTGATCACCATTCGCCGTTTAGACTATGGTGAAACCATTGATAGCTTTACCGATCAGCTATTTGAAAAGTGGTTTCCCACGGCGGAAGCCCAAGCCAATCAAGTGCTGGTTGTGTTGGATAGTGTGACGAATAATTCCGCTATCCGCACAGGGATGGCGGTGAAGGAAGTGATGGCTGATGACATTGCGGCTAGTGTGGCAGACGAGACGATTCAGGTGCCCCTGCGTCAAGGCGATAAATATAATCAGGCGTTTTTGGATGCGGGCGATCGCCTAGTGGCCGTTTTATCCGGTCAACCCGATCCTGGTCCCCCCGCCACAGAACCCACCATCAACGCTGACAGTACGTTCACCTCCGCCGAAGATACGGATCAAAACAGTGCGACTGTCATCGTAGTGGGATTCCTGATTGCGGCCACCATTATTCCCATGTTGACCTACTACTGGTACGTCCGCTAACGCGGCCAAGGTCATCGATATTATTAATCATAAAACCCCGGTTTTCTTCAGAAAGCCGGGGTCTTACGTTCTAAGCGATCGCTGCACCGCCCTAAGCCTTCTCTAAAGGGGCCATGGTCAGCCCCGCTCGGCTGAGTTGAACGTGATAGAGTTCTGCCTGCTCTAGGGGACCAACCCAAACAATGGCCTGCCCCTCATTATGAATTTGGTGAGCCAAGTCCCAAGCGCGATCGCTCACCATCCCTGGAATATATTTCACCAATGTATCAACCACATGCTGAAACGTATTCACATCATCATTCAAAACAATCACTTTGTAATTGGGATAGGGGTTAGAGACAGTCTGCCCTGCCCGTTCAACCGTTACGGTAGGAGCGGTGCCTATAGCAACAGGGGATATGATGGAAGTCATGGTTCTCCTCTAAATTCGCGACCTAGCCAACGTTACACACCTACGTATACCCATTCTACCGCGCTTAGCCTCAGCAACCAGGGCGGTATACCCGATAAAAATGGGTAGCCCTGCTTTAAGGCTACCCATATTAAAGCTACGGACCTATAACCAACCCTAAGCGCCAGTTACAGTCAAAAGTATACTCACTAATGGTTTGAGATCAGCTTACGCAGTCACCGCTTGCTTGGATGTAGCCATTAACTCACCCGCTGCATACTTAGCCGCGTAAACTTCTAAGGGCTGCTGCTTGATGCTAGTACCATAACCTGCACAACCAAACGCATCATAGCGGGCAGAGCAAACTTGCTGCATATACTTGATGGAAGGCTTCATGAAGTGGCGAGGATCAAAGTTAGACGGATCTTTGAAGGCAGCTTCACGAATGGCAGCAGTGATCGCTAGGCGGTTGTCCGTGTCAATGTTCACCTTACGAACACCGCTCTTGATCCCCTTCTGGATTTCTTCAACGGGTACCCCGTAAGTTTCAGGGATATTACCACCATACTGGTTGATCATGTCCAACCACTTTTGGGGTACGGAAGAAGAACCGTGCATGACCAAGTGAGTGTTGGGGAGACGGTTATGGATTTCTTCAATCCGGCTAATAGCCAAGATTTCGCCAGTGGGCTTACGGGTGAACTTGTAAGCACCGTGGCTAGTGCCAATGGCAACTGCCAAAGCGTCAACCTGAGTGGCTTCAACGAACTGAACCGCCTCATCGGGATCAGTCAATAACTGGTCATGGCTAAGTGTTCCTTCAAAACCGTGACCATCTTCCGCTTCACCTGCACCTGTTTCCAAAGAACCTAAGCAGCCGAGTTCCCCTTCTACACTGGCACCGATCGCATGGGCGACCTTAACTACTTCAGCGGTGACATTAACGTTGTACTCGAAGCTAGCAGGAGTCTTCGCGTCAGCTTCCAAAGAACCATCCATCATTACACTGGTGAAACCGTTGCGAATTGCAGAGTAGCAAGTAGCAGGGCTGTTACCGTGATCCTGGTGCATGGCAACAGGAATGTGAGGATAGGATTCAACAGCAGCCTGAACCAAGTGGCGCAGGAAGTTTTCACCAGCATACTGACGAGCACCACGGGAAGCCTGTAGGATAACAGGGCTATCGGTTTCGTCAGCGGCCTGCATGATGGAGATGATTTGCTCCATGTTGTTCACGTTGTAAGCAGGGATACCATAGCCGTTCTCAGCCGCATGGTCAAGCAACAGTCGCATGGGTACGAGCGCCATACATTTCCTCCTAAAGCTAAATCCTAGAGTTTTCTGATACGAGTCGTCTGATACAGACTTGATTCATTACAACAATATTAAGATACTTCCTGTATATAGGGAAATGATCCTATTAAATTCAGTGATAGTCTCCTGACGCTGGGCGATCGCCATCCGGGGGCTACTAACCATGAAAGGCTTGGTAGGAGATGCTTTGAGCCTAGAGGCTTGGGCCTATGACAATTTCAAGAAAAAGCTGCCAACTGTTTTACTATAGGTGAAGTGGGCACGCATGGAAAATGGAAATCGATGAATGATGGGGCTACGGCTGGATGGTTAGTACCTAGCCATTTTGTGATGATAGGGTTGTTGTTGGGGTTTGCGATCGCCCACAGTGGCTTAGCTGCATTACGTCCTTGGGGTGAGGGAAAAATTGGCGCACGGCTATACCGGGTTCTGTTTGCCCTAGTGAGTATTCCCTTGGCTACTGTGTTGATTATTTACTTCTTCAATCATCGCTACGATGGGGTTCAGCTATGGAATGTGCAAGGGGTGCCTGGGGTGGGGGCGATCGTCTGGGCGCTGTCAGCCCTTTCCTTCCTGTTCCTCTATCCGGCCACCTTTAACCTGCTGGAAATTGCCGCTATTCAAAAACCAGAGGTTCATCTTTACGAAACTGGAATTATTCGGATTACCCGCCATCCCCAAATGGTGGGCCAAGTCATTTGGTGCATCGCCCATACCCTGTGGCTGGGCACAAGTTTTACCCTTGTCACGTCAGTCGGGTTGGTTTTGCACCATCTCTTTGCGGTGTGGCATGGCGATCGCCGTTTGACCCATCGTTACGGCGACGCATTTATCAAGGCCAAAGCCCGTACCTCCGTTCTACCCTTTGTGGCCGTATTGGATGGACGGCAAACGTTAAAGTGGACTGAATTTCTCCGTCCCGCTTATTTAGGAGTCGCCGGATTTATCGCTTTATTGTGGTGGGCACATCCAGCATTATTGGGATGGACTGCCCTGGTTAACCTTTAGCCCCTGCCCCCTAGGGTGAATCTCCACCAGATTGTGCTTTTATTTACAATTCTTTACGGTATTGAGGGGGGCTGAATGCCTAATCCGTACTTCTATTTCGGACCTTGATCCCCTAAGATGAGATCCCATAGGTGATTTGCATTTAATAAAAATATTATGACAGTTGTCGCAAGTGATCAAACGTTCACGAGTGAAGTTCTAGATGCTCACACTCCTGTCCTAGTCCATTTTTGGGCACCTTGGTGTGGGCTTTGTCGCATGATTGACCCAATTTTTGCTCGTTTGAAGCTGGATTTTGGGGAAGATATTAAAGTGGTCCGCATCAATGCGGATGAGAATCTAAGGCTAGCGAATACATATCGATTAACTAGTTTACCTACCATTTTGTTATTTCAGAACGGCAACGCTTTACAACGGTTGGATGAGTTCCGATCGGGGGATGATTTAAGGAGAGCATTGGGTGATCTGCAAATTATTTTGCATCAACATGTTCATAGCGTAACCGTTTAGTACCATGTCAAATATCCCTAAACCGTCACGGTCCAGTCAAATCGATTCTGGTATTCCTAGTGTTGCAACTGCCGCTGATGCCGCTGAAGATTGCGCGGGTTTGCAGGTTGAGCCAACCCCCTTCTTGCCCCCTAGTATCAATCTTTTGACCATGGTGCGGCTGGGTTTGTTTCAAATGGGGCTGGGGATTATGTCGGTCCTTACCCTAGGGGTACTGAATCGCATTTTAATTGATGAACTGCAGGTGCCTGCCTTACTGGCAGCGGGGGCGATCGCCATGCACCAGTTCGTTGCGCCCGCTAGATTATGGTTTGGGCAACTATCGGATGCCAAGCCCTTTTGGGGAATGCATCGAACCGGGTATGTGTGGATTGGCAGCATATTATTTACCTCCACGGCGTTCCTTGCGGTACAAGTGGTATGGCAACTGAACGCCAGCATGTCCGCCGCCGGGTGGGCACTCACCAGTTACCTATGGGTGGGGGTTTTGGGCCTAGTCTTTGCCTTTTACGGCCTAGCCCTCAGTGCCAGTTCCACCCCCTTTGCCGCATTACTCGTCGATATTTCCGATGAGGACAATCGGTCCCAACTCGTCAGTGCGGTGTGGTCCATGTTAATGGTGGGCATTGTCATTGGGGCGATTTCGGGCAGCATTCTGCTCAAGCCCTTGGATCTAGATGCCTCCATTGGGGAAGTGCAAGCTGCGGTCAACCGCCTATTTCTGATCATTCCGGCCATTGTCATCGGTATGACATTTTTGGGCACCATTGGCATTGAGCCGAAATATTCCCGCTACGGCACCCGATCCATTGTGGCGGGTCGGGACGATCAAATCACCTTGGGGCGGGCAATTCGGATTCTGACCGCCAGTCGTCAAACGGGGATTTTCTTCACGTTTTTAATCGTGATGACCATTAGCCTGTTCATGCAAG
>JAYKIC010000278.1:0-3815 GCA_035284985.1 Leptolyngbyaceae cyanobacterium | reverse complement strand
GCATCGGCTTGCTGCATCTCGTGGTAAGAGTCGGTCACGGTGGCGATCGCCCCAGCATATTCCAGCCCCTTACAAGCTGAGTGCAAATTACCCATATCGTAATCAATCACCGCGATTCTAACCATTGGGCGACCCTCCAAAATATAAGCGATAAATGCCTTCCACTATAATAGATGGCTTAGAGCTTTTGGGTCATGGCCATCTGAGAGTATTGTGGTAAAGTCTTTGAGCCGCGCAATGGTTAGCGGTCAAATGTTAGTGTTTCCAAGTCATATAGTCCTGTTTGTTCGGCGGGAATCTCAAACTGAATCGGGGGGCGATCGCCCATTTGAATTTCATATTGCCCTGGCTTAAACCCTGGTAGCGCAAAGCGTCCGACGCGATTGGTAAATAAAACTTGGGTTTGCCAATCCGGGTCAGAAAGAGAAATCACTGGTCCGGTTTGCAAGGCGATGGGTTCGCCAGAGGCTTCCCGCAAAATGCCGCGAATGAGGACTGTAGCATCGGTACCTGCCCGAATTAACGTGCCACTGCGATAGGAGGGCAAAACTACGTGGCTAAATTCACCCAAATCGTAGCCAAGAGGGGCATCCGGGGCATCGAGTATGACCCGTGAAACGTAGTAGGGCTGGAGATCGGGAAGAATAGCTGGTCCCCACCCATCCGCCAGCGCCAATGCTCCCCCTTCCTCTGGATTGACCCGAATCACCTGATCGCGCCAGTTGGGATGGGGGGCGACCATGACAAAGCTGTTGGTAATGGGACGGGTCCAGCCAAAGTGACCATCGGCAAAGGCGATCGCCGTACCAAAGGTGAATTGGGTCGCATTGTAGCGATCGCCGCTGCCATCATCATAGAACGCCAGATCTTGAGTGAGTCCCACCTCGAAACGGTAGTTGGTATAGGTGAAGCGTCCCGTCAAATCATAGCTATCCGCATCGTGGCTAATGTCAACAGTGGTGCCAAACCCTTGCACTGGACGGCGTGGACCCATACTCCATGACAAGCGGTGGTTGGCCTCGTCCGTATTGCTTAATTCCGTATTCAGGGACAACGACTGACGTTTTTGTGGAAAAATCCACGATAGGCCGAAAAAGGTTTGGACCTCGGATTCACCCTCCACATTACGACGATAGGCGAGGTTGACATTGCCATTGAGGCGATCGCCCAAGGAGCGGGATAGCCCTAAATAAAGGTTGTAGGTATCCGGTTCATCCCGCCCCAGACGGTAACTACCACTAATGCTGGCATTGGTACTACCAAAAATCTGCTGGCTATAAAAGGCGGAAAGATCCAAACGATAATCGCTGGGTTCAAGTGTGTTCAGGCTGGTGAAGTTCGCGCCACGATACTCAATGGCCGTGCGAAACGTCCGGTTATTGGGATTGGTTGCCCCGCCCACCACCTCATATTGCAGCCGTGTGGCCCAATCTACTCCCCACTCATCCGTGTGGCTTGCCGCCAATTCCCAACCAAGGTTGCCCGCCGGGGTGGCCCAAATGCCTTCAGTGCCCAACAGTTGATAGTCCAGGTTAACCTGACCATAGCCGCCCACGGTTAGCTGATCCGTCACGCCCCACCGATGGGAGGCTGACAGGGTGGGGTTTTCAACGTCATAGGTGCGATCGCCTATATCCAAGTCGGAGGGAAAGCCAAGGTTGTAAGAAAATTGCTGTAACCCTGGGGCGAGAAGATTTCCGGCGATCGCAATGGAAAAATCTAGCCGTTGCACCCGACCCAAGTCATCCGTAATCACCAACTGAATATCATTGGCCCCCGTACTCAGGGACAGGTTGCGAATATCTTGTGGCCCCGCATTCAGGCGCAACTGCTGCACCCGCGCCCCATTCACCAAAACATCTACCGTTGCCGGACGCTCCAGAAAAAACGTGTATTCCCCCACCGGACGGGTCACGCGGTAGGGCTGTAAATCGTAATTGCGCGATACGGACAATCCTGCCAGCGGCACGGCGGTCTGAAAGAACCCCGTCACCGGAGGAGACACATCCCCCAGCACATAGCGCAGGGCGCGATCGGGATCATCTCGCACCAGCCGCACATCGCCCCTAACCACTGCCGGATCAGCATTTTCGGTCCAATTAGCACTTCCCTCTAGCACCCACCCCCGCACATTTAACGCCCCATCAACGTTCAAACGCAACGGTTGCCGCCCCGTATTTCCAAAGCCACTTCCTGCCCAGATAACATCTTCGCCGCCCCGAAAATTGACATACCCACTCACATCGCTAGGGGGGATCGCACGAGCCGCTTCCGGGGGCAAATCAGGCCGACCAATCACATTCGTTTGCCGTAAGGTGGCAGGCACCTGAAATTCCAACTCAAGCCGACTTTGATCAAAAATGACGACAAGACCCAGATCTTGCAATTTTTCCCGTTGTAAATAACCCGTCTCATCGACATCTGATTGCAATTGATTGTAAAGTTCTGGTTGTAAAATATCCTCAAATATATCTAAAACAGGCTGTGCTTGGATGCGACGAACACGCCCCCCATCCAATACCACCAGCACATCACCGTGGTTCTGTTCGTCCACTACAAACGGCACGACAACAGCCTGCGATTGGGGCCGAGGCCCACCAAAGATTTGCTCAAACAGCTCATCCTCAGTTAACACTTCAGTTTCAGCATTAACCGCTTCAGTTTCAGCGTTCACTGACTCTACTGTGGGGTCTTCCACCTGTTGTTCAGGTTGATCAGGTGCCTGCTTTACGGGAAAACTTTGATTTGAATTGAACCCATTTTTCCTACTCAGTTTTTGATTTTGGATCGAAGTCGATTCAGTTAACTGAAAATGGGATTGAGCCATCAAAGCAGTCTCATACATTTCTAAGGCTAGCGATTCTCGTATTAAGAACCAAATGTTTGAAAATAGACTAATAGTTGTGATCAAAACTACTAGTCTTAACCTACTTCTAAAAGTGATAGACAATGGTTGAGTAGGGTTAATCAAAGCCATTTTTACTCAGTCTACATAAAAATTATTTGAGTCAGTGATAAATCCCAAGTATGGAGGCTAATAGCCTAGATTGAAATTAGCGGTTATTTCACCAATGGGTAAACTCTCTGGCCAAGGAATCATGAATTGTCGTTGATGCTGGGCTAAAATATTTTCCCCTGAAACTCCTTCTAAGTCTTCCGATGCTAATTGGAGGGTTGTGGCTTCAGTCATCAAGGTTAATTGTAGATTTTCGAGTAATTGATGGGCCGTACCCTGGTTGTTGAAAGTCAACATCAACATATCCTTACCATCTTGTAACTCATGGGCCGCATTCAAGCTGAGTAAGGGTTCAGCACCGGGTGGCGTAACATATACGGATGCCACATAGTTGTAAATCGCGGTAATGTTCACCTGGAGACCATTGGATGGGGCGATCGCCGCATCATCGAGTCGAATGGGTAACTGCTCAGTAATCAGCCGAAATGCCTGTTCACTCTCAAGCTCAGGATCTCCCAACCAGGTTACACGAATTGTTTGTACCTCACCTGGATTCAATAAAATTTGAGGCGGATAAATCATGAAATTTTCTTCCGCATCGACCCGATTTTCTATACCATAAATATCGGTTTGTCGTTCAAAGATTCGTACCTCAATAGCAACAGGTTCTGAGCCAGTGCCAATGACTTGGAAGGAACCTGTTACATTAGAACCAGTCGGGGAAAGACTCAAGGGGTCTCCTGGCTTTCTGGTGTAGAATGTAGTTTTGAATACATTTTAGTGCCATGAGTGTTCATCTGGACGATTTGCTAGACTTACCTAATGTACGCATAGAAGGCCATACCCAAACCGAAGGGAT
>JAYKIC010000277.1:0-7497 GCA_035284985.1 Leptolyngbyaceae cyanobacterium | reverse complement strand
AGGTTTCTTTTACAGTTCCAGGCTTGGTTTGCTGGGTTGCCGATACCCGGTTGTGCTTGATGCCGCGATAGTGCATAGTCATGGGTTTGCCTCCAAAATGGATGTGTAGTTTGGTCAGAGGCGCGTTCCTTCGGAAAAGTTCCTACTCCCGTCTTCTCACTTGGAGAAGATGAACGATTTCGTTTCTGTATCCATTGTTACTGTTTTCCGTCAAAAAAGCAAGGCCATCGAGAAACTTATGTGAGGGAATAGTGACATTATTGTGGATGATATTTTCGTTCCCTTTGCCCAGCCAGTCTTTCAGGATGGACCCGTCTCCCAAACCATCGCCCGTGCTTACCCCTCCGTAAGGGCAATGCCCCCGTGCTTACCCCTCCGTAAGGGCAATGCCCCCGTGCTTGCCCCCTGCCGGGAGATGGAGGGCGCGATCGCTTTGGCCTGCAAGCTAACGCTGGTGTAGATATCATCGCGGACTTTGAAGACGGTATTGACCAGTTTGTGCTGCTAGATGATTGACGGTTTAGGCAACTCAGCTTTATGGCTGGAACCGAGGCAACAGTGGTACAAATGGAGGGCAGGGCGATCGCCCAGTTAACCGGAATTCAACCCAACCCACTCACCCGTGCCGATTCTCTCCGATCAGTCATTACCTTTTTTGTAGATTGGGGTGATTGGGGCGATCGCCCCTGACCTGGATCACACCGTGCGGTGATCAGTGTTACTACGGATGGATGGCTAGAATCACCTCAATCAGTTCTTCATATCACCCCTAGGAACCCGTGCTATCACTGAGATTTTGGCGTTTGAACCCCATAATTAAGGGTGTAGAGTTCAAGCGTCACCCATGTTGATTACACCCAGTTCCCCCATTGTTCCTATTGTTGAAACTTCAATTGTTTCTGCTGTAGTGAGCCGAATTTTAAAGACCCGAATCATCTCCCGTTCCGACCAGAAACTGCTCATGAGCTTGCTGAACCGCAGCATCATTTCCGATGATGACATGACCTTGATCAACCGTATTCACCTGGGTCTCAGTAATGGCCTGTTGCGGGTAGTTGATTAAGGTCCGCCGATTAAACTCTGCGGCTTAAGCGGTCTGCGGTTTACCCTTTTTCATCCCCTAAATAATGGGAGCATCTACAGGCCACTAGGCATCGGAAAAAATAAATTAAGATAGGCGCTTAAGATTGGCTCTCCCCAGAATAGAGCAATCCCTGTGCCTAAGGCTAGGAAAGGACCAAATGGCATGGGCTGACGACGTTTCAAGAGGCCAACGGCCATGGCAGTGGTGCCCACGATGGCTCCCAAAGCACAAGCCAAGAACCCTGCTAATAGCAAATATTTCCAACCGAGCCACGCACCCATCATCGCCGCTAGCTTAGCGTCTCCCCCACCTAGTGCGGCTTGACCCAACACCATCGAACCGATGATAAAGATGGCATCTAGTAGCCATATTCCCAAAACGGCTCCAATGATGCCGCCCATAACATGGGTGATGATACCGCTGGTTTGCCCCGTTGCACTCCACCCCAGGACTCCCTGGTAAAGCAAGCCCAGCACCAAACCAGATTGGGTCAGGGGATTTGGCAAGGTCATGGTGTCAGCGTCAATCAGGGCCAGTGCTAGCAGCCAGCTCATCAAAATCCAGTGCCCTACCAGCAGTACTAAATCCAGATTGAGTAGGGCTGGTCCTGCAATATTGCGAAGCGCTGCGACAAACAAGATCCCTGTTACCGCTTCAACAATGGGATATCGAGGGGCGATCGCGGTCCGACAATAGCGACACTTGCCCCGCAACCACAGCCACCCCAAAACAGGTACATTGTCCCGCATCGCCAGGGAGTGTAAACATTGGGGACAGCGGGATGGCGGCCTTAATAAGGACAACCCCGCTGGCACACGATAAATGACAACATTGAGAAAACTACCGATGGATGCCCCAAAAATAAACACCAGTAGCGCCAACATTATCGGAAAAATGATCATGGATCATGCCTCAGTTGTTCTTGCCATCGTTCACTAACTTGTTAGGGGATATCCAGGCTCCGGGTTGGGGGGTTGGCTGGGATTCAGAAGTCTGGACCGTGGTATCCAGCCGCAGTGGATTTTCTGAAGCAGATCGAGTTGACTGAGTTAATCCGTTGGTGGTGGCAAGGGAGTCCTCTTCCTCTTTGGTGGCATCCTTGCCAAGCTGCAACACCTTAGGAATGGCCAATTTTTCAATTTCGCCACTGATGGGATTAATGATAGAGGCATCGGCAATGGAAAAGCCCTCCCCTAATTGGAACCCGGCATGGACATTGGCTAACCCTTGTTGCAAGTAAGAACCCGAATTGACCGCAACCCAACCATTAGCGGTCTGTTGCCGCAACTCAAAGTGGAGGTGAGGCCCAGTGGAATTGCCCGTACTGCCAACCCGACCAATAACCGTTCCTTGCTCGACCCATTCCCCTGCCTGCACAAACACTTCTGAGAGGTGGCCGTAAAGGGTTTCTGCCGATTTTTCACTATGGCCGATGACGACTGCCAGTCCGTAACCTCCCATAAAGTCCGCTACCGCCACCCGGCCAGAGTATGCCGCCACCACCGGGGTACCCATGGGGGCCGATAAATCAGTTCCCGTATGCATCCGCACGCTGCCGAAAATGGGGTGAACCCGCATGCCGAAGGGGGAACTGATCATGGCCGGGATGCTAAGGGGAAACATGAGACGGGAATTATTATTGCCGGGTAACGCCTTGGGTTGCTGGGTGCGGTTGTAATAGTCTTGGACCGACAGGCGACGGGTGACGGCTAGCCCATTGGGACCAATGCTCAGGGGGCCGATGGAAACCTGATTGATTTGGGGCAGGGATTGGGCGATGGGGCTACCTAGGGTAATAGGATTGCCGTTGCCCAGTGGCAACCCAGTGGCAACCCCTGAGCCAGAAACGCCGCCACAGAAGCCAGAGGATGAGAGGGATTGTCCCTGCTGCAATAGGGTCTTACAACCTGTGGACCGTTCACTAAACACCATATCGGGAGTCATGCCCGGACTGGGGGTTGCGCCCAAACTATAGTCGGTGGTGTCGAGATAGCTATTGCCGTAGTCAATATCGGCAACGGGGATGTTATCTCTGATGCCGGAAAGGTCAATAGATGGGGATGGCAACACGGGGGGGGTGGAAAGGGTCGGCGTGGTGGGAACCCTTGGAGAGGGTGAGGAAAATTCCACCCTGGGCGCGTCTGGGGCGACGGGAGGGGCGATCGGGGTTATGACTGGTTCATTGGAAACCGTTGCCGGGGCTGGGGGGAGGGGTTGGTTTCTGATCACTGGATCGAGGAGATCTTGGGCGCTGGGGACATCGGCTGAGCCGTCAGAGGCAGAGTTGGCGATCGCCCGATCCGCCATGGTAACGCCAACTACAGATAATCCACTGGCCAAAAAAAAGGACAGGGCTACCTTAGACGTTTTGCCAGATGATCGCTTGGCACTGAAAGGGTAATGTGCTGCCATACTGTTGCTCCTCACTTAGTCGTTCCTGAAGTTGTTCCCATTGTTTCAGATTAACGCTTACCATATTAACCAGTCCGGTATTAACTAGTCGAGTATCCCGTTGACGAAGTTCCACGATTATGGGTGAGCGGTGTGACTTAACCGCTTGTTAATAGGTCATCGCTATCTGAAATGAGATTTTAGATTGTCTCTCCTAGCCTATGGTAATGAATTAATCCGAGACTAGGTTATATTACCTGCGGTTTGGCGCTACCGTTGAATTATTAAAGACGTTGAAGCATTATTAAAGACTCTGATCCATAGCTGAATCCCAGGCGGCTATGGTTTAGGCTGGGCTAACTGCGACAATTATTATTTGAGGGTGCATTGCTGATGTCTGCTGAACTTGAAACGGATATATTCTCTCTGGCGACGTTAGATTTCATTCCGTATATCAGCGAAGATGGGCAACTGCCCGCGCAATTGGCCAAGGCGGTTGGGGTATATGCCATTTTTGATGCGGACCAGACCCTTCAGTATGTTGGCTATTCCCGCGATGTGGTGATGAGTCTGAAGCAGCATTTAGTGCGCTGTCCCCATTTATGCCATTGGCTGAAGGTGAAGACGATTGATCAGCCGCGACGGGCCATCTTGGAGGGGATTCAAGCGTCATGGATAGCGGAGAATGGCGATCGCCCCCCCGGTAATAGCACTGAAGCCGATCAATGGACTGACACCATCGACACCACCACCCAGATGACCCCTGAGGAACAAGCAACCTACGCTGCTGCCACGGGTGAAGTTGAGCAAACTAAAGTACTCAAGCAGGTGGCTCGGCGGGTGGAGGCAGAAATTTTGGCGGCGTTGGAAGTCCGGGGCGTAAAGGATGTGATTCGCTTCGATCCCAAGCTCAAGGAAAAGGGATTGTTGAGTATCAAGCCTGCTAAGTAAGATTGGGGAGATCAACTAAATCCTCCTTGGGGTTGCTTGTTGTGGTGCTATTGGGTTTTGCCCCACTCTGGAGCGGGTAAGGGTTGCTCAGTTAGGAAATAGTGATGGGACAACATTCATCTTGCTTAATTGTTGGTGGCGGTATTTCAGGATTGATGGCGGCTATCACCCTACAACGGCAAGGGGTTGCCGTTACGGTGGTGGATAAGGGATTTGGCATTGGTGGCCGTTTAGCCTCTCGTTCGGTGAAATCTGGGACTAATTCCCAGGGCTATTTTGATTATGGCTGTCAGTTTTTCACAGCCCAAATCCCCCAGTTTCAGGCATGGCTGCAAGAGTGGGCCGAATTGGGCCTGGTGCAGCCTTGGTCCCAGGGTTTTCCAGATACCACGGGACAGATGGGAGTCGGCGATCGCTCCATCCCCTCGGCTCAACCCTTTTGTTATCGGGGCACCACCAGTACTCGTAGTGTGGCCCAGCATCTGGCCCAAACCTTAGATATTCGCAATCAAACCCGGATTGAACGCCTAGATTGGCAGGACTCGCAGTGGATTGCCATCCCCACGCCCCCCGATCCAGGCCATCAGGTGAAGGCTTCAGAATTCCGGGCTGATGCGATCATTCTCACCGCCCCGGTGCCTCAGAGTTTGGAACTCCTGGCTAGCTCCAGTGTGGTCATTCAACCCACCCAACAGCAGCAGTTGGCCCAAGTGGAATACGATCGCTGCCTTGCCCTGCTAGTGGTGCTGGAACGGGAGAGTTTAATTCCGCCACCGGGAGGATTATATGTTGAGGACGCAAGGATTCAATGGCTGGCTAGTAATTCCATCAAAGGCATTTCTCCCCATGGCTATGCTGTGACCATCCATGCCACGCCCCAATTTAGCTTGGCCCATTGGGAAGATGATTTAGGGGCGATCGCCCACCACCTCAGCACCAACGCCGCTCCCTGGCTGGGTTCCCCCATCCTGGCCCGTCACGTTCATCGGTGGAAATATAGCCAGCCCAGACGCTTGCATCCTGACCCACTTGCCCTCCTGGACTTAAACCAAGCTAACGCCATCGGTCCACTGATGTTAGCGGGGGATGGATTTACCGCCGCCGTGACCCCATCCAGTGTGGAACGGGCGGCCCTATCGGGACAGGCTGCCGCCCAATATTTGCTGAAACTGTGGAGTAAGCCGTAGTAAGCTGCCTAATTCCTGCGTCCCTGTCACATTCTTGCGGTGAGTTTTTATGGCCCATCCAGAATTCAACCAACCCAGGCCGCTACTCCATCCCCGTTGTTGACCGCGAGTGGTTCAGGGAAAGCCCTGCAAATTCACCGACTCCAAAATTCGCCAGGGGAGGGAGATTGCCATACCCAGGATGGTCATACCCTGTTTATGACGCTGCGATCGCGCCCCATTGCCTACACCCAGAGCCAGGATGGTAAGACCCATAAGGGCTTGTACAAGAAAGGGGATTTTACCCTTACGCCAGCGGATCTATCGTTTTGGGCACGGTGGGAGGGGGATGAGGATTGCTTAAAAATTGAGCTGAGCGATCGCTATCTTCGTTCCGTTGCCCAGGAAACTTTGGGGGGAAAGGGCGATCGCCTCCAACTGTTGCCGGAGTTTCAAGGGCAAAGTCCCCAGCTTAAAGCGATCGCCCTCATGCTGTTAGCGGAACATGAGCAAGGTTAGGCTAACGGTCCCCTCTATCTGGATTCCCTCACCCATGTGCTAACGGTTCAACTTTTGCAGCAGTACGGCACCACTCGCCCCCAACTGGCGACCTATGAGGGGGGATTGCCGCCCCACCAACACCAGCAAGTTTTGGACTATATCGATGCTTATGGCGATCGATGCCTATGGCGATCGCCCCCTCCAACTGGCGGACTTGGCCCAATTGCTGAAAATGAGTCAATTTCACTTTAGTCGCTTGTTCAAACAGTCCATCGGTCTCTCGCCCTATCAATACTTGCTCCAACAACGGGTAGAACGGGCTAAACAGTTATTGCAACAAACAGACCAGTCCATTGTGGATATTGCTCTTGTCTGTGGATTTAACAGTCGCAGTCACTTGAGTAAACAGTTTCGCAAAGTCACAGGTGTGACTCCCAAAGCTGACCGGAGGCAATAGCAGTTCCATTTCCGGCTGTTACGGGGAAGGTGGGAAGCGCGATCGCTCTCTCTAGCAGAGGAATTCTTCGCTGAGATTATCGTTCAGCCCATTGGAACGTTGATAACACCTGCTTGATTCAATAATTCTCTTTCTCGAATTCGGTTGGGTTGATTGATTTGCAACAGGGTGGTGGTGACTCTGCCAATCGGAGTCAAAGGGTAAATTTCACTCTCGGTTTCTAGGCGAAAGTGATCGGGCCAATTATCCCGACGAGGATGATATAGCCTAACGATATCGCCACTCTTGGGATCAATGGAGGCAATATCACTTCCCTTGTGCTTGTTGCAAATAGAACATGAAAGAGCAAGATTATCCTTGGTGGTTTTGCCGCCGTGTTTTTCTGCAACGATATGGTCTATTTCGAGAGGTGCTAGGACCGCAATCTCAGGGATTAAGCAATATTCACAAGCATGGTTGGCGCGATCGCTCACCCAACCCCTTAGGGCAGCAGAAATATAGGTCTTGCTCATAGCCTATGATCGCTTGAGTTTGAGTAGTGCTTTGGTCTTTGCGATCCGTACTAAGTGTTCTATATATTCGTATTGCTGCCATAGTTGCTCTTCTTGTGAAGTAAGGCCAACTGTTTTGTTTTTTTCAAGTAGGTCTTGGATGTCTTGTTGTAACGCTGCTGAAGGTTTGAGCGCTAAGATTTCTTCGGGGGTGGGCAGGGTGGCTAAAAACTCTAAAACATCTGCCAGACCTGAAAATCCGAGTTCAGCGCCAGCATTCCACTCCCGTAATCCCTTTTCGATAATCAGAGGCAGTTGTTCCTGAAATGGATTTAAGCGCAATGCCAGTTCATCGGGAATGTCTAGGATAATTCGCATAGGCTCAAACTCTTTATTTCTGCTTCAAGCTAACTGACCAACATGGGATTAGCTCATTCTAGCGCGTTGGCTTAGCTG
>JAYKIC010000276.1:0-28274 GCA_035284985.1 Leptolyngbyaceae cyanobacterium | reverse complement strand
CCTTCCGCGCCCGCGAGTTCCCCTTCGATGAAGCGCGACAGCTTGCCCTCGCCGTCGGCGGCTTCAACGTCAGCGACCTCGCCAAAACCCACAAACTGCTCGACTCCGCCAGCGGCACCTGCAAACTGCTTACCCCCCAGCAGCGCCTCAAAAAACGCGCCTTCTCCACCAACCCCGACGAGTTTAGCGCGATCGCCCTGGTGGATGGCCTCCACGCCGTCATTGCCCTCTACCTGGAAGAACAAAGCATCGATCCCGTCCGCCGCTTCCTCAAAGCCACCGGGTTGCTCAGCAATGACCTGTTCATGCGGGCCTGGGAAGTGGCCCTGAAGGCGATTCCCCACATCGGCGACGAACGCAAACGCATGGTGGAGGAGAAAGCGCTGGCCGACCTGTGGCTGGCGATGGATGAAATTCAGGCCAAGGTTGTTTACGTACAGCCAGAACTAGAGTTAGAAGAGGGGCAAATGGGGTTGTTTTAGATATGGAGAGAGTTTGGGATTTGCGTCACCATAGAATTAGTTGAGCGTTCAGGGAGGGATGGGGATTATGGCAAGTTCATCAGCTAAAGTGCCAAAATCGAAGAAGAAAAACTTTTCCAGCTTTAGCTATGCCGAAGCGTTTAAACAACTCAACTTAAACGATCTCATCCCCTGGGAGTTGGATGTGCCCCCGATTGAACCCAGCGCATTCTTCCAAGAGCGACTGCATCGCCTGGAGCAAACCTTTGATTTGGAAGGCTACGAAGAATCGAAAAAGCTGCTGATCGATGCTATATGCGAAGAGGCGATCGCCACCACTGACCATCTCAAAATCTGGAAGGGGGCACAACTGGAAGGGGACACCGCCGCAGGCTATGTAGATTATTTAATCGCCGAGCGAAAACGGTATTTAGATATTCCCCTACTGTGCATCATCGAAGCTAAAAAAGACGACTTTGAAAAGGGGCTAGCCCAATGCCTGGTGGAAATGCAAGCCTGCCAGTGGCAAAATCGTCAGGCTGACCGTGAGATTGATGTCTACGGCATTGTCACCAATGGTCGGGCATGGCAGTTCTACCGCATGATTCCAGAGGGCACCGTCTACGAAACTCCCATGTATTCCACGGGCGATATGGATCTCTTACTGGGGCGATCGCGCTATGTCTTTCAACTGTGTGAGCAAAATCTGCACTAAGGAGGTCTCCTGTGAGATAACGGTGCAACAAGTCCATTAATGAAGGTAGAACAATGACCGCATCCATCCTTAATCTCAAAGATAACCTACCCACTGCCGAGCAATCCCTCACTTTAGAAGGGGTAACTTGGCAGCAGTATGATGCCCTGGTCTCATTATTTATCGATCAATTTCCAGCCCTGCGAATGACCTATCTGGAAGGCACCCTAGAACTAATGACCACATCCCCTGAACATGAACGCCTCAAAAAAATCATCGCTCGGTTAATAGAAGCCTTTGCAGAAGAAATGGATATTGACCTCAATGGCTACGGCTCCGCCACCTTTCGCCAGGAAGCCGTGGCCCGTGGCCTAGAGCCAGACGAATGTTATAGCTTAGGGGCACTGGGGACAGCTCCCGACATTGCCATTGAAATCGTTTTAACCAGTGGTGGCATCGACAAACTGGCTGTATACAAAGGGCTAGGCGTGCAAGAAGTCTGGTTTTGGGAAAATCAGCAGTTTCAGCTATACAACTTGGTCGATCCCGACACAGGCTATGAACCCTTGTCAACTAGTCTTTTACTGCCTGGATTAAATCTTGCCACCCTGGCCCAATTTATTAACTATCCTAGCCAAACCCAAGCCGTAAAAGCCTTTCGGAAGACCCTGAGAAATTAACAATCAGCGAAACCCCTGGAGATTTGTGTGATGGCAACCAGCTTAAAACTTCATCCCTGGAACATCAGCTACGCCAGCGACACCAGCAACCCCGTCGCTGACTTCTACATTCCCGCTCTCGAACGCTCCATCCAATACGATCGCAAATCGGGCTTTTTCAATAGCGCCATCCTCAGCCAAGTGGCCAGCGGCCTCGGAGCCATGCTGAACAATGCCGACATCCACCAGGGACAGATGCGTCTGATTATGGGCTGTCAACTCAGCAAAGCCGATTTACAAGCCATCCAACAAGGGTATGCCCTGCGGGACGCAGTTGCCGCCAATCTGGAAGCCAGCCTCACGCCACCGGAAAACTTCGCCCAACTCAAACGCCTCGAAATCTTGAGTTGGTTGATTCAATCGGGTTTTCTCGACATCAAAATTGCTATTCCCCTGAAGCGAGATGGGACACCGCTAGACCCAGATGGTGCCCTCGATATCAACCACATTTTTCACGAAAAAGTCTGCATTTTCACCGACACTGAAGGTCATCAACTAGCCACCAGTGGGTCCAACAACGAATCCAGTAGCGGTTGGCAACACAATATCGAGTCCTTCCATGTGTTTTGCTCCTGGGAAAATCCACGGGAACTGGCACGGGTACAAGAAGAGGTACTACGGTTTGAGCAACTATGGAATAATCTGATGCCCAATGTGCGGGTCTTCGAGATTCCCGAAGCGGTGAAACGCAAACTCCTGCGGTATGCCCCACAGCATCGTCCCAATTGGAATCCCCAAGACGAATTCAACCAGCGCCCACTTCAACCAGAGGAACAACCGCAAATAGCAGAAGGAGAGATAACAGACAGTCCCCCTACTGACCTGCCAAAATCACTGGATACTGAGCTTAGTGCTGAACAGCTAGCAGCGGAGAGGGCAACGTTTGAAGCGATCGCCACCATCCACCAACACCCTGGTTGCCTTTCCGCCTGCCTCAACTCCATCCCCATTCAACCCTGGCCCCATCAACTCAAAATCCTGCGGCGGGTTGCTACCGACTTTCCCCGTAGTTTCCTCATTGCTGACGAAGTGGGACTAGGCAAAACCATCGAAACCGGGCTAATCTTGCGCTACCTGCTGATGTCAAAAAAAGCCCAGCGCATTCTGGTCTTGGCCCCTGCCAGTGTGCAACCCCAGTGGCAAGGCGAACTGCGGGAAAAATTCAATCTCCACTTTTGGAGCTATACCCAAGGAGAATTTCACGATCCCTACGGCACTAGCCAACCCCCAGCCACTAATCCCTGGAATACCAAAGACCTGGTGTTAGCCTCCAGCCACTTGGTTCGCCGCCAAGAACGAATGCAGGAGCTACTGGATGCCGAACCGTGGGATCTGGTCGTCCTCGATGAAGCTCACCACGCCCGTCGTAAATCCCCCCAAGCTCGAAAAGACACCCCCAATCGCTTGCTCGAACTGCTGCAACAGTTGCGCCAGCGCACCCAAGCCTTGATGTTGCTCTCGGCTACCCCCATGCAAATTGACCCGATTGAAGTGTTTGATTTGCTGCATGTGTTGGGTCTAGAAGGACATTGGTCCTATGGCGACCAGTTTTGCGAATACTTTGCCTCCCTCAGTAACCGACCCGATCGCCACCTACTCAGCTTTTGGCAACTGATGTCCTCCGACTATTTTCAACAAGGGGGTGAACCCTGTCCCCGACTGCAACAGCACTTGCGAAAACGCGATCGCATCTTAGCCAGCCGCGTTGAAGACTTTTGGATAAGAGGCAAGAAAATGATCAGCGATCGCTCCTATCTCCAAGACGAAGGCTTTATCAACACCTCCCGGCAGTTTCTCTCCGTGAATACGCCCCTCAAAGACATGATGTTTCGCCACACACGAGATACCCTGCGGCAATACTATCACCTTGGTCTACTCAGCAAAGACGTACCAAAACGGGAAGTGTCGGATAACGCGATCGCCCTGGAACCCACACGGGAAGCCGAACTGTACCGCCAAGTTAGTAATTACGTCCGCCATTTCTACCGTCTGGCCCAAAAAGATAACCGCAAAGCCCTGGGCTTTCTGATGACCCTCTACCGTAAACGCCTCACCAGTTCTTTCTATGCCATCCAACAGTCGCTCCAACGCCGCCTGGATGCCTTGATTGATCAACGAGGCAGTGGCTTAACCGACGATGACTTGGCTGAATTAGACGATGCCGATGATGCCATCATCGCTGGGCTAGAGTCCTACATGGAACCTGTTCACCCAGAGGAAATCGAGTATCTTGAATCCCTGCTCAGACAATTTGCCAACACCGGGGAAGACAGCAAACTGGCCCACTTCATCACGATTCTGCGCCAGGAATTGGTCAACCGCGAAAGCGCCATTGCTTTCACCCAATACACCGACACAATGGACTTCCTGCGGGACCAATTACGCCAATTGTATGGCACGCAAGTGTCGTGCTACTCTGGACGCGGTGGTGAAATGTGGCGGGATGGGCAGTGGGTAGTCGTGCCCAAAGAGGAAATAAAGCGTCGATTCCGAGACGGAGAAATTAAAATCCTCCTGTGTACAGAATCCGCCAGTGAAGGACTCAACCTGCAAACTTGCGGAGTCCTGATCAACTACGATATGCCCTGGAATCCCATGCGAGTCGAACAGCGGATTGGCCGCATTGACCGCATCGGCCAAGCCTACCCAACGGTAAGAATCCACAACTTCTACTACGATGGCACCGTGGAAGCCAAAGTTTACCGTAAGTTGCGCGATCGCATTGATGCCTTCGCCTCCGTTGTTGGCAACCTCCAACCCATCTTGGCCCAAGTACCTACCTTCATCGAACAAGCCACCATGAGCGTCGATCCGGAAGAAGAAGATGTATTGTTATCAGAGTTTGACACCATTCTCGATACACCACCCCTCAGACCAGCCCTGGATGAAATGGTCAAGATGGACGTGGAAGCCGACTTACAGGAAATCCGCCAACCCCTCATACCATCCCCGCTTACGCCCAGTGATATTGAAGCCTGTTTGACGCGATCGCACCTGCTTCGTTCTCAAGGGGTTCAGTTTGCCACTGCTGACCTAGGGATTTGGGAGGTGACGTATCAAAACCGTACTGATCGGATAACATTTCGACCTGAAATCTTTGAGGAAAAACCCTCACTACGGTTGATGATCTGGGGCGATCCTCTATTTGAAATGTTTGTTTCTCTGGTTTTTGAGCTAAACCGATAAACATCTAAGATATCTAGAAAAAAGATAGACCTTCCAAGAGGAAGGCCATCTGAGAGGAGTAGCAGTAGGTTTAGCTTGGCAACCGTGACGAGTCACAGCATCTCTCACTTATGCCGGGAGCCAACATCATTCAGACCCATCGGTGGAATATGAAAACCATCTTCAATAGGAACTGAGCTGCTTTCGTTTCCGGCAGGGGTGTTTCGCTAGCCAAGGATTACGCTATCCCCTTAAGCCTTAAGATTAACAATAGAACTGGGCTGAGAAATTAGCATCTCCCAACCCAGTTCATTCAACTGTCAAACCACCAAGGCGATCGCCGCATCATCAAGGCTGGAGTTATCCATAAACCAATTAAGCAACATCTCGGCCTGTCATCTGAAGGCATCGCAGTTGGCTTCCATTCGCCTGTCGAATACGTCGATGGGCTTGCTTCTTGCCAAAGCGGTGGGTTGTGGGATACTCGTGGACCTTTCGCCGATCCCGTTTGGCGCTTACCGTTAATGCCATTTTCTCCCCCATAGTCTTCCTCCTGGCATGGTGGGCATCTCCCCCTGGCGATCGCCAGCACTGCCTTGGTCCTCGCACACAATACCCACCAGAATACTTTTATAGAGATTTATACTGTAATGATGCTGAACGGGCACTGCGTCCGGTTGTGATTCATCGCAAGGTCAGCGGTGGGGCGCGGAGTCATTGGGGCGGTCAGTTGGTGGCGATTGGGTAAGCACAGGGGCTTACCCTTACGCTTTTGGGAGACGATCCGGCTCCAAGAGGTTTATTACTGGGGGCAAACGTCTGGTGGAGGGGCAGGCACGGGGGCACTGCCATTACGAACGACTGGTTAAGGTGGGTCGCAATATTCAAGAAAGCAAGCCGGAGGCTTACGCGACAAGCCCCCTCGTCTTGATGGCGATTGGGAGTTCCTCTCTCAATAAGCCTCACTTCTTGCTGTGACTAATTACTCCAAACCTTGTGAACGATTAAGCATCTGACTAATAACGATCCATGGCTTTTTGGATTGTTTGACGGTGTTGCTGAGCTAAACAATCTGGTTCTAAGAGTTTGACAAACCCTGTAAATCGATAGGTCCAGCGCAAAAATTCGTTGAGCGATCGCTCCGGCAATTTTACTTGATAATCAACAAATGATTCACAACCGTCATGACCGAGGGACAGAGTTTGGGTGGGATGGCGCAGTTCGCCTTCTAAGATAAAGGCTTGAATGGGGGCAAAAAAACGGGCGGTGACGCTGACCAGGGGGACTATACCTTGGCGCTCTTGATGTTGGTGGTGAGGATCGCCAAGGTATAGCCCCCAGCCCTTGGTGCGGAGGTGATGGGCTTGTTGGAGTTGGCAATATTGGGTGGGGGTGCCCCTACTGGTCTGAGCCAGGATGGTTAATTGATCGCTAAAGCGATCGACCCGTTCTATTTCAAAGTGACCGGGGGGCGGTGGGGTGGGGTTGGTGGTCTGGCCTAACGGGGCGTATTCGTAAAGCAGGTACCAGGCAATGTCCGAAGCCATGAGTTGGAGGGGGTAGACGGTGATGTCACCGACAGTCATGGTGCCGTAGGGGTCGTGGTGACGGGTGAGTTGCACAGCGGTTCCGGTGGCGATCGCGTCTTCCAATTTGTCTATATGATGAAATAGGGTCCGGCGATACTGGCGTTTGGCCATCATGGCTTCGGGGTCAGTGGGCATGATCATCCGACTCAGTTGGGTGCGAACGGGATACAATAGTTGGCCGCCAGACTCCAAGTTGGCACCTTTCAAGCGACGTTCGAGGATGGTGTAGACACGACGAATAACAGGATGGCCTTGTTGTTGGGCTTGGGCGGCGAGGGCGTTGAGGGCGAGGGTCAGTTCGGTGCGATTGAGGGCGGCATTGCCAAGGTAATAGCCCCAGCGATACATCCGATGATCGAGTAAGCCGTATTGGCGCAACAGTTTTAGATCTTTGCGAAGGGTGTGGCTGGAGTATTCGGGCAAATCTAGGTTCAGGGTTTGGGCCATCTCCGTCATTTGTTGCTGGAGTGGGGCGATCGCGTTGTGGTTGCCGGGGGCTTCCAGTAGGGGATCGCGGCCACCGATGCCGGGATGGTGCAGGATGGTGGCGATGAGGATGAGGATGCGCTCGATGGCTTCGGGGCTGCTGTAGGCGGTGGCAATGGGGTGGGTCATGGAACCAGAACGTTAGGGTGGTGGGCTAAATCCAATATACGCTGGGCTGGTTCCAGTTAATTCGAGTGTGTTAATCTACCCGATTCAATGCTCGAATCCCGATCGCCACCTGTAACACCTGTTCTGCCTCATCCGGAAAGGTTAAGCTTAAGCCTCGAAATTGGCGAAATATCCCTGATTCCAAATCCCCAACGCTTAACCACGACTGTCCCTCAACCACCCTTCCACATCCGCCAGTGCTTCAAAATCCAGCAACGCTTCACCGAGTGCTTCGATGGCCTCAATGGCCAAGGCTTCGATTTGGAGCGCGATCGCCTCTGGCAATTCCCCAACTTTCCGCCGAAGCTGCCGCAATACCAAAACCCGTTCCTGAGCCAATCCTTCTTCGCGACCTTCAGCTTTGACCTCTTGATAAAACAATCAATATTGACATGGCTGACTCACCCGCATTCTCCAGGTTTCTAGCATTTTGTTGAGAACGTGAACTGAACCATATGAGAGGTTACATCAATCTATTCAGTCACTCCAAGCACCACCGATATCTGTTTGGCTAAAGTCATTTCCTTTGAACAACAACGGTTGTCCTATAGATTTGGCTAAGGCATAAGAAAAGCAGTCTCCCATGTTCAGCTTTGCTGGATGGCGACCTTTTCCAAACCTCAAAAATGCTTCGGTCGCTAGTTCGGCTTGTTCAGGGCTGAAAGATACAACCGTGATTGCAAGTTCATCAAGAAGAATATTTAATTTTTCTATTCCTTTATCCCCATATCGAGCACCCAAAACTATGGATAACTCAACATAACTAGGAGAAGCAAGTAGACAGTTTTCATTACGGCTGATCAGGTCTAGAAAAGTTTGTGCTTCAGGTTCCCCATTAATAATGGCGATGATAGCGGAGGGATCAATGATCGCTGCTCCAATCCTCCAAACTGGTCATAACCAATCATTTCTTCAGCAGAACGGTTGTCTAACACAGGTAGCTTTCTGAACTCATCACAGATTTGATGAACGGCTTCAACATTCACTTTTGTATGCTCTGGTTGATTAGCTTGGGGTTCTTGTTGCAATAGTTCTATCAACCATTTCAGTAACATCCAACGATCGCTAACGGATAACTGCTGGATGAGTCGCTTCAGGGTTGCAAGTGTATCTTGAAAGTTCGCGTCCATATCACCAGTGCCTTGGCAAGTCTAACCCTCTAATTATAGACAGTAGGGAAGAGGGAAGAGGGAAGAGGGAAGAGGGAAGAGGGAAGAGGGAAGAGGCGCGATCGCCCTTTCAACAAATCAATACTGTCCTCAATCCACTCTGGAGGGCGGAAGATGGAAGAACGATCGCCCTTTCGACAAATCAATGCTGTCCTCTTTCCTCCTTAGAGAAACTGAACTTTCAGCAGATCAGTCTTATCTTCAATCCTCCTCCGCCCTCCGCCCTCATTCCTCCAATACGTTTCCCAGCGAGAGGGAACCCTTGGGTGCTAGAACCCTAGCGATGAAGTGTAAAAACCTAGATGACGAACCCAAACTTCGCTGCTAAGTTTATCGTTGTACTTGCTTCGTTGGTTGGTTGCCCAGACTCAGCATGAATGACGGCTAGTGTCCAGAAAAAGAAAGTATTGGGTGATCCATACGGGTATGGATTCAAACAGGGGGCGATCGGTGTTTTTAGCCATTTTGGAAAATCGTGTGCAATATCTGCTATTTCTGGATGATTCTGGGAATTATAGCTATAGTGCATTTATCCACTCCACCATGAGAGCCATGCCAACTTATACCGCCATTAGTTTCGCTCCAGTCCAAGGATTTATCGAAAAATCTCGGAAGTTACGGGATTTGTATGGAGCCTCGCTGATTTTGTCTTATTTGAGTCAAAAAATTGTCGAAAAGGCTGAAAGGACTCTAGGGGAAGGCTGCGTAGTATCTCCTGGATTCATCGAACGCCAAGAGGGAATGCCTAACCGTATTTTGGTAAAAGGTGAACTGACGAGAGAAATTGTCCAAAATACTTTGCTAGAAGAGTGGCAAAATATTCTCAGAATTTGTCGAACATGGGTTGAAAACAATATTGGCATTCCTAAAGAACAATATTGTTGGTCACAGACAGATGCACAAAAAGGTAAGGAAAAGGGTGAGTGGGAACGGTGGGGCGCTTATACCTGGGAAGTGTTCGTAGGTTGGGGCCGATATGATCCCGATGATCCTGATGATGATCCTCATAAAAACCTGATCAAGGCTGCGATGGATGATTTGGAAACTCGCAAGCTAAAGCGAGATTGGGTGGCTGTGAATTGGGTTGGGGAAAGTTCTAGTTTGAGTGGAACGGATGCGATCGCATGGCATGGATTAGGCCAAGCTCTTGATCCAATAACACTCCTAACAACAGATGAAAAAAAACAGCTATCAAAAGAGGATCGGTATCAGTTAACTACAAGCAGAAAAAAACAATTGATAGAAGATCAGGAGCTTTTTTACCGACGCTTGTCCTGGGTCTTAGATGATCCAGAACAACGCAAAGCAAGAGGTAATAGTAAGATACCAGCATCCAATATGTCACTCGAAAAGTTGCAAGCTTATGAGAACACTAACCCTGAAGGGATTGGTCGGTATATAGCTGTTAATGAACGTCTCAGCATTCCAGAACTGGTGAAGCGGCTTGTCACCTATGACAAGATTGATGAGAAAGAACCAGATGAGAAAAAGCTGAAAATTCGCAAGCTCAAGAAACGACCAGAAGATCCAGAGTTTAAGGATATCCACCGTGGAGCAGGATATTGGACAGGCTGGTTTATAGGCGATGGTGATCAAGTCGGTGACAAACTTAAGCAGTTAGTCAACCAGAATGCAAATACATCAACAAAACATGATCAATCTCTCCGTCGCTTTAGTGAATTAGTTAGGTGCTGGGGAGAGGAGTTTGAAGATTTTGACAATCGAGGGAAAGTCTTTCCTGATGGCAAGGGACGAGTGATTTATGCGGGTGGTGATGACTTTATGGGTGTTCTTTACAGTGAGGAAACCCAGACTAAAGGGGAACCAGAAAAATTAAAGCCAATTGAGGCTTGGAATTGGTTATTGAAGTTACCTGAGCAATGGAGAAAACTTCAAGATAGTTTAGCAGAAGAATTAGATTTCAAAGATGAAAATCGCTTTACCTATAGTGTTGGTTTTGTTTGGGCTGGTCATCAAGTTCCTCAGCGGGATGTATTGCAACACTGCCGCGAGGCAGAAAAACGATCGAAAAGTTTGGGGCGCGATCGCCTCACCATTCGCGTTCTTTTCAATAGCGGCCAATATGTGCAGTGGACGTGCCCTTGGACACACTTAAAGATTCTCGATCGCTATCAAGATCGCGTTGGGGGCAAAAATTGGGCACACCTTTATAACGACTGGGCACACCTGAAGTCACGCCATGCAATTCGGCTTCGTGAGGTGGATAAAAAGAACAATCCAATCGATCGAGATTTGGCACTAGCGATGCTTGATCTTTACTTTAATAAACTGGGACAGGAAATTCAGCAAGCTAAAGAAAAAGAAAATCAATGGAAAGCGATCGCAGGGGATAACAGCGATGTTGCCATTGTTCAGTGGGTCAATGATTTAGTACAGGTAGGATGGCAGCTATGTTCAAATACTTAGTCATTGTTTCGCCCTTGGGCTTTCTCTACGGCAGCGCTGGCGCGTTCTTGTCACCTGAAAATTTGGTGGGGCGATCTGGAGCAAAGTTTCCACCCGATGCAGCGACATTAGCAGGACTATTCTTCAGCGAGAATAAGCAGAATGCGATCGCCCCTCAAGCAACACTCAGAAATGAGCTATTCGTAGCTGGCCCATTCTGGGCAAAGCAAGGGAATGAAGAAAATTTTTACGTTCCCTTACCACGACATCGCATTATTGAAGATGGTCGGGATGATGAGTGGAAACTCAATACAAAACGTCAATGGGAGCGTGATGCAAATAAACAGAATATAGAGTCAGAATATCGTTGGCAAACAATTGACTCATGGACCCGACCAAAGACCTCAGATATTCGGAATAATAAAGAAGTCAGCTCTGCTCCATGGGAATATGTCTCATTTTTACACCCCCAGATGAAGACTGATGAGCGTCATGTTCTTGCAGAAAAGGGGTTGTTTCTAGAAAATGCAGTGCAGATCGATGATGACTTTTGCCTGGTCTATTTATCCACGTTTCCACTTAATGATGGGTGGTATCGCTTTGGGGGAGAAGGTCATTTTGTGGAAATTACCTGTCAGAGTATTGAACCTGAGAGCAGCATTCATGAATTGCTCAAGCCGGATAATAAGATCAATCATGCTTGTGCATTGATTACACCAGGAGTCTGGGGATCGAATCATCTCTCCCATCGTTATCCTAAACAGCCTGATTTCCCCAAAGAGGGCATCAAAATGCTAACAGATAAAGCAATTCCCTATCGCTATCGGAGTCGTGGCAAGCTAGGACGTGGGCGTTATGCTGTGCCACCGGGAACAGTTTATGTCTTCAAGAAACCTTTGGAGAAAACCTGGTGGGAGTTTCCAGAAGAGTGGTTTCCCAAGGAAGGCTTTCCATTGAAGCACTTGGGTTGTGGGTTATGTTTACCAGTTCAAATTAATGGTGCGGTATAAGGAGAAACATTCATGTACAAACGAGCGTATGGAATCATTGAAACTCTTGCTCCTCTTCATGTGGGTGCCACAGCAGGTGAAGAGAGCGGTAATCTTAATCTAATTTTTCGCGATCAGTTTACTCAGACGGGGATTATTCCTGGTAGTTCAATTCGGGGGCGTTTTCGTTCAGAAATGCGCTCTCTTCGTCAAGCTCATTTAGAGAAAGCGCTCACTGAGAAAAAGGTAGAGGTTCCAAATTCATCATTGCGAGAAATTGTGGAAGTTCTGGCAGACGGGAAGGAGAAAAAAACACCTTGGCTCAACTGGCTAGAGAAGAAAGCTCAAGAAGCGAAAATTGCCACACCTCGAAACATTGATGAATCTTTTTGGTACGGTACATCAGCAGACTCCGAACTTTCAGATTCGACAACAGAAGCGGTGATCAAATTTGAGTACGCTTCTATTGTCTGGCTTCCTGTCTTTTGTCCTGGTCAACCCGTTGTCTGGGTTAGCAGTCCTAAACTCTTAAAGCGTTATCAAAGGGTTGCTGGACATAGCATTCCATCAATTAAGAATCTAACGTCTTCAGAGATTGATAATTTAAAATACACAGGTTCATCAACTACATCAAAACTCAAGTTGCTGACTGTAGGAGAGAAGCAAAAGCTTTTTTTCAATTTTGGTTTGTTGGAATTAGAGAAAACGCAAGACTTGACAGCCTGGTTTCCTAGCGGTGAAGAGCTTCCAGCAGTAGTGGTCGCTGATGATGAAATTGGCATGATTCATGACATGGCACTCTATCGCCAGAGTCGAGTACGTCTGAAAGATGACGAAAAATTAGTGAAAGATGGTGGATTCTTTAACACTGAAGCACTACCAGAAGGAACAATCATGGTGTTTCCCATTGCCATTCGGGAAACAGATTCAGAGTGGAAACCCTTTGATAACAATGATCAAAGCGGTGAGCTTTACTTGGGTGGGTTAGAGTCGATCGGCTTTGGAAATTGCCAGATCACATTGAAAAATCTGCACGCGGACAAAACAACACAATCGGAGGTTGCAGCATGAGTCTGAAGTTATTTGACGTTGATCGCCGTGCTCATGATGTTGTTCTTGCTTTTCGAGATAGGCGAGATCGAAAAGGTAACGATGTGCTAGGTGAGAGTCATACGATGCGAATGACAACTGTCTATGGGTTAGAACGCTTTTGGGGTGAGCATTTGAGATTACGACGAGAGAATCCAGATAAAGCCGATTTTTGGCAGGAAACCTGGAAGACTCTATACGACATTATGAAAAAAGATGCTGGAATTGAAATTCCCAATGACCCTGTTAATCCTAATGATACCGAAGCTGTCAAAGCTATGGCTGACAAACTTTGGGACTTTGATCAGGAACAACGCAAAGTAACTCTTTCTATTTTGATTGAACTTTGTGACAGTTTAGTGTGGTGGACACAACGGTACAAAAAGCCAAAAAGTGGGAGATAAACAAGATGCCAGATCATGATTATGTGCCGTTGATGTTTCAGGCGCAGGTTTCGGGGCGATCGCAGATTCATAAGCTACAAGATTTGAGTAAAAAAGCCAGAGAACTGGGTGTGAGAAAAGAAACTCTCACGCAGCAAGCTTATGACTGGGCACAACAATGGCAAGATGCCTGTGATGAAGATAATATTCCCCAGTTTGCATCACACATTCAAACCCGCCAATATCAATTTACTTGGCGCATGGTCACAAACAGCGGTCAGGATGCTGGAGTGATTCGCCCAGTCATTGGAGAACGAGGTTGGGCTTACTTTCCTGGCTCCAGCATGAAAGGTGCATTTTTAAGAGCCTGTAGGCAGCTTTGCCCTGAAGATGAAGTTTTAGACTTTTGTGGTGGCAAAGATAAAGATGGAGAATTGCATCCCGGTATCCTCCGCTTTCATGGAGGGTATCCAAAAGATGCTGATTGGCTAGATGATTCTCTGGTTGATGTAGTACATCCTCAGGAAGATTGGCAAACTAAAAACCAAGGGAATCACAGCGCTTTTATCCAAATTTCGCTGCACCAACCAACTTTTGTCTTTGGAATTTCTAGTACAAAAGATTTGGACAAAAACCAGTGGGAAACCATCTGGAAAGTTTGGAATAGAGCTCTAGCAAGGGGAATAGGTTCTAGAGTGAGTGCTGGGTATGGTCAAGTAAAAGCGCGTAGTGAGAGTCGATTGCTAGCAGTTGGTTTATCTGGGCAAGGACTAGCTTCACAGCGCATTGATCGAATCGGAGAGTTCCGTGCCAATATCTTTAAAGCTGCATTGCGTGGACATACTCGTCGTCTCCTTTACGGGGTGACAGATGCAGATACAGCCGAATCAATCACTAAAAAACTTTGGGGTGGCTTTGAAGGAAGAAAAGGAGCAGTTGTTGGAGTGTTAGGAGTGGCTTTTAATGCTCCGGAGTTGATTGAAGATACTTACATTTATCTGGAAAATGGCAATCCACAGTATATGCCAATCTATGAAACAGGTGATGCTTCACTTAGCTTATTACTAATGAAGGACATTTCAGAACGTGACCACAAGAATTTAAGGATTTGGATAACACAACTGGTCAAATTCGCAATGCTACTGGGTGGGTTTGGTAGATCTTGGCGTAGAGTGGATCATCGGGAATTCTCCCATCACCAGCTTCTACCACGGTATCTAAAAAATACTCAGAATCAGAATATTAATCCGATGATTGGATGTCACTGGTCTTTTACAGATAAATCCAGATCACTTTATATTCCTGTGAATCAGTTGAAGGATGTTGGAGTATTTCTAGATAAATTTCATAAATCAACGCAGGATCTGATTTCGAAAGGGCGTTTAGATTTTCTGCGAAAGAATAAGTATTCTATTAATACTCTTACTTCTGATATTAGAGAGGCTTGGTACAAAGGAAATGTGGAGGTTTGGGGGCGAATTGCTCAACATCCTGGAGATAGTCTTGCAATTGCTTGGTTTCATAAGCCATACCAGGAAGCAGAATCAATAAAGCATTCAGAACTAACAGGATGGTCAAGCAGGAACGATCGCCAACCTAAAACGAAAATTGGACGTATTTGGCATCGTATCTATCCTCATTATATAAAGCAAGATGATGAACTACATCCAACTAAGGAGTACGTTGAATTACTGACTATTTTCCCAAATCAAGATGGAGATGAAAAAGAGGTAGAAAAAACAGCAAAATTTCTCCGATTCTTGGATCAAGGAACTGATTTTCAACAACTTTGGTAGAGGCATTCATTATGAACGTTTGGCTAGTGACAACTGGAAGCAGTGACGTTCAGTTGACCAGCGATGAAAACTGGAGTGATTGGTGGCAAGAGACCAAGAAGTCACTGTATCGGTTGCAATTCGAGCCAGTAAGACCAATCGATGACGAAGGAGAACCGTATCGATTACATGCGAGAGTGTTGGGTATTGCCCATGATAGACTACCTGAACAAGTTCAACCTTATCTGTCATTTCCTCTTTTACAGAATTTCATACAAAAACTGAAAGTAGAGAAAATACAGATTGATCAAATTATTGTGTTGACCAGCGATCAGGAAAATATTTTTCCTGAATCAGAACGTGAAACAAAACGATGTCCATATTGGCAAGATACCTGTCAACTTTACCCAATTTTAGAGGATTACTTGGGTGAATACTTCCCAGATGCGACTGTTAAACCACTAATTCTTAAACCAAAGGCTTCTAACCTGGGCTTGGATAATTGGGATGCAGTTTTAGAATTGGTACAGACAGAGATTGCAAGTCTAAAATTTGAAACTGAACCACAGAATATCTATGTCAGTCATCAAGCCGGAACACCAGCTATTTCTTCGGCGGTGCAGTTTTGCAGTCTGGCGAAGTTTGGCGATCGCGTCAAATTCCTGGTTAGCAGTGAGCAAGATAAAACTCTGACTGATATCATCAAAAGTTCCACCTATCTACGAGGAATTAAACGAGGACAATCAGAAAAACTTCTCAAAAATCATGATTACACTGGTGTCAATGATTTAATTGCAGGCTATCTAGATAGTGATACAAAAATTTTACTAGATGCTGCTATTCAATGGAATTTTTCTCACTTCGTACAGTCCAGTAGTTTAATTAAAAAAGGCAAGAAAAGTAAGCAGGAAAATTTTCTAGAAAAGTTAAGCAAGCACCCCAAATTTAATGAGCTTGTCATCGAAAGGACAGGAGAAGATAAGTGGTGGTGGGAAGCCTATGAAGCTGCTTACTTGGGAGTTATTCGACTTCGACAGGGCAATACTGTCGAAGCAGTATTTCATAGTTTCCGTTCACTGGAAGGACTACTCAAATCTTGGGCTGAACAAAAGTATCCTGGAGAACTTACCCATACTAAACATCCAAAGTGGAAGGAAAATGACCGTTGGGATAGAAATCTCCGTTCATACGGAGAAGATCTATACACTTTTTTAGAGACGAAAAGAGAAATTAACAAGGATAAAAACTTTGATATTTGGATATTTGGCAATGTAGTGATTGGAAGAAGGAACGAGCTTTTTCACAATATCAAAGGTTTAGATGACCAGCAAGATGTATTTGAAGTGTGGCGATCTTCAAATGAAAAACAATGGAAAGATAATCCTGAGGAGAAGTGGAAAACTAGAATATTGAATTGCTTAAATTACATTGTTGAAGAAGATTTTCCTGACGGTTTTGCTACTCTTGAAGAAGCTAGTCTGATGGCAAAAGTTCATACAGAATTAGAAAACGCGATCGCCCACCTCTAATCCCTCTCTTCTATTGAGTGAAGGCGATCGCCAATGGCACCCAGCGTTGTAATGGTATTGTGTGGTGAAGTCAGCGGAAGAAAAGACATTTACATCCACATCGATAGTTATAATGAACTAACCTTGACTTTGCTAACGGTATGACCAATGGTTCAAGCACCCTACTCTGCCCAAACGCTCTATCCTGACTCGGATGGCCAACCGATGTCCGACAATACCGAACAATATGAATGGATCGTTCGCTTAGTTACTAATCTCAAGCACTTACTCAAAGATAAAACCGCATTTGTGGCGGGGGATTTGTTGTGGTATCCCGTAGAAGTGCAGACACCTCCAGCCCCATGTCAAGCACCCGATGCAATGGTGGCGATCGGGCGACCGCCAGGGTATCGGGGTAGCTATAAGCAATGGGAAGAAGAAGGAATAGCCCCACAGGTCGTGTTTGAGATTCTTTCTCCTAAAAACACTCGGCGGGAAATGGCTGAAAAGCAAAAATTTTATGAAACTTACGGTGTGTTGGAAGCCTATTACTACGACCCTCAACGCCAAGATTTCTGGGGATTTGTTCGCCAAAACCCCGATGAAGTCTGCACCTTGATCACGGCCTTGTATTTGCCTTGGACATCCCCGTTATTACAAATCCGATTTGAGCTATTCGAGGATGGACTGACCGTGTTCTATCCCAATGGCGATCGCTTTGTTGACCCGAATGTCAGTTTGCTGGAACTGGAGCAGGCTCAACTCGAACGCGAGCAGGCACGGCAAAGCGCAGAACAAACCCAAACCAAACTTGACCAAGCTCTGGCAAAACTTCAGGAATTGGGTATCGATCCAAATACGCTCACCTGACCAATGGAATCAGATGAAATTGATGACTGGAAGGATTTTCCTATGACTGCGTTCACGATTACGATTGATCCCGTTGGTATGCTCACCGATGAAGCCTTTTATCAGCTTTGTTTGGCCAATCCTGAGATTAGATTTGAACGTTCAGCCAAGGGAGAACTAATTATCATGGCACCCACAGGGGGCGAAAGTGGTCGCCGCAATGCCAATATCACCACAGATCTGACCATTTGGAACCGCCAATCAGAATTAGGCTATACATTTGATTCCTCCACCTGTTTCAAATTGCCTAATGGGGCAGAGCGATCGCCCGATGCCGCCTGGATTGAGCGAAGTCGCTGGGACTCTCTCAGTGATGAGGAACGGCAGAAATTTCCCCCCATCGCTCCCGATTTTGTGATTGAATTGCGCTCTGCGACCGATAGCTTGACGATGATCCAAGCCAAAATGCAGGAGTATCTGGTGAATGGGGTCCGGCTAGGGTGGTTAATTAATCCTCAAGATCAGACGGTTGAAATTTATCGCTTCGGGCAATCAGTTGAAGTCCGGCAAAACATAGCCCAAGTATCGGGGGAAGATGTTTTACCTGGTTTTACCCTGGATCTCAATCGTATTATTTAGGATCACAATTCAGCAAACGACTCGCCTATGATGGCGGATCTTTGGAAATTGGGATGCCACTCCCAGCGAAACTGGTACTGTCAAGCAAAAGAAAGTATTGGGGCGATCGCCCCAGCATTAGTTGCAACCCTTACTGTTCAGAGTTTTAGACCTTTTAGGAAAATCGTGTGCAATACCTGCTATTTCTGGATGATTCTGGGAATTATAGCTATAGTGCATTTATCCACAATTCACAATGGGACGGACAACAGCAATGGGTTCAACCGCTTCAACACTCTTCTGGCAAGCAAAAATCTGGGGATTGCTTCATGATCCAGCACTCAAAGCCCTCCATGACAACACAGGGCGCGGCGGTGAAGGATGTTGGGTTGACTTAGCTGTGATGGCGGGATGGGAGTCACCCAAAGAAAGAGGTAGCAAGAAGATATTAGAGTGGATTGCCGACTCCGATTTAATTAGCTCCGCTAGCGATCGCTCAGCCATTGGTAGCCTGAACAGCCCTATCAATTATGGAGAGACCGGACTAGAAATTCGCCACTTACTCTCCGGTGCCAAAATTCCCAACTGGAAACTCCCTGATCCAGCTCACAATGCCCTCATCGCTAGCCCTCATCGTGCCCAAGAGATTAAACATACGGAACAACAGCTATTTCCTGAGTGGCTGAAACAGGAAACCAACCCCAAGAAAGTGTTCTGGTGGCTCTGGCGATACCTACCGGAAGCAGCGTGCCAAGCCTTTGATGATCCATCCCTATTGTTGATGCCAGCAGAAACCCGCATTCCCGACGGCTCAATCTGGAGCCACTCCAGCATGACCGCTGCCCTCTGTGGCGCCTTAGCTGGCTATGACCTCACCACCCAAGATATTACTGAACGGTGGCCTACCAATAAGCCACTCTCCCGTGCCTATCTAGCCACCTTTAGCTTTACCCCTGTCCAAGAACTGATTAAAGCCAGTCGAAAGATGCGAGATTTTTGGGCTGGCTCCTGGGTTCTGCACTATCTATCCGCCAAAGTCTGTTGGAACCTAGCGCAGATTTATGGCCCCGACAGTTTCCTTTATCCCAGCTTATTCCAGCAACCCTTAATAGACTATTGGTTACGAGAAGAGTGGTCAGAATTTGCGAAAATCATCGATCGCCCCAAAGGACAGCAACTCCTTACGGCGGGCTTTCCCAATGTGTTGGTGATGGTCTTGCCTAAGGACAAAGTAGCCGATGCAATGCAAACAGCACAACAATGCCTCAAAGCAGAATGGCGATCCCTGGGACGAGAGGTGCTAAGCCTGTTGCAGCGGGAACGGCAATGGATGACCGATTTACACGAAACCGACATAACCTGGCAGGGCTGGCTCGATGCCCATTGGCAAACCTACTGGTCTGCGCTACCGATAGGGAAGGAGGGAGAACCCCTGAAAGATACGGGCATTCTGCGAAATCAGGACTCCAATACCGACCCTTGGGTGGATACCCAAAACACAACCTACAACCTCTCTCAGACCACTCGCCTATTTATGGAAAAGGAGTTAGCTTTCCTGCGAGCGACCTTTGCTCCTAAGAAGCCAGGAGTGAATATTGGCTCTTGGTGGCCCTATGTCTTTGACCAAACTCGATTTGCACTGAACGCTACCAAAAACGCCCGCACTTGGCAACTCCCCACCGCATTCGGCCCACGATCAACCATTTCTGGGGTTGGTCCTGTGGTTCATCCTGACAATCATGCGGGCCAAAAAGACTGGCTGACAGAAGGACATACCGCTAATCTCTGGGATAACCATGCCGGACTCTTTGATGGGATTGAAGAACTAAATGCCACCGAAGTAGTGAAGCGCGGTCTGCATCGCATTTTAAAGACCGTGTTGCCCCAGTTTCCGGAACAATGGCGGGAAGCATCTTACTCCCCCGATTTGACTTCTGGTGTAGCAGGATGGCTGCGTCAACAAGAACAAAAAGCACAACAAGGCGATGAAAAGTCTCGAAACCATGCTGAAAGGAAAATTGACTTTTTCCGAGATGCTTGTGATCACATTAGTCAATCATTTCCCTGGACAAATGATGGAGAAGATTCGCCTGCCCAGTTACCCTGGGGAATTCCCTGGGTGAGGAAAAACCCCAAGCAAGATTGGCTGAATCCTCGCTTGTTGAGTGCAGGCTGGCTGATTGATGACTATGAACCTGATGCTCACTTAAATCATGAAGAACAGATTAGAGCTAGAAACACTGAACTTCAAAAGCTCAAAGCGCAAATTTCAAGCTGGTTTCCTGTTGGCAACAATCCCACTGATTGGTATGTGCTAGCAGCAGGAGACGGCGACAGTATGAGTGAGTGGCTCAAGGGAAATTTGCTTCGACCCTATGATGACTATGTACCTAATGCTTTGAAGGAAAAAGTCAAACAATCTTCTAGAGAATTGGACGGTGTTGCCGAAACGTTTGCTGAATTTCTACAGCAGAAAAAACGGATGGGGCCTGCAACCCATGCAGCGTTGTCCCGTGCTTTACTAGACTTCTCCAATCAACTAGTGCCTTACTTAACTGAGCAGAGATATGCGGGTCGATTGATTTATAGTGGTGGGGATGATGTTTTAGCCTACACTAACCTATGGGAATGGGATCAGTGGTTGTGGGATGTGCGCCAATGTTTTAAGGGCAGTCAAGATCCTGGCAATGAGTTTGATGATACAGGGGATTATTGGCGATGGAAGCAAGAAGAAAAGGGTAAACCACCTGAAAATGTCTCATCTCGCCCATTATTTACGATGGGACGGAATGCGTCGATTAGTTTTGGAATTACGATCGCCCATCATTCAGTTCCATTGGCGATCGCCCTCGAAAAACTCTGGGAAGCTGAAGAAAAAGCCAAAGACCACGTTTACATCGATCGCTCAGAAACCGATCCAAAGAAACAGAGAAAAAAGAAAGATGCAGTGCAAGTGCGAGTGTTGTATGGTAACGGTAACATTCTCAAAGCCACTAGCAAATTTGATGTGTTTAATCAGTGGCGCAAGCTCATTGATTTCCAACAACAACATCCTAAAATTGATCCAGCTTTATTTGAACAAGCGGCGGAAGTTTGGAGCCAACATCCTGTGCCGATGCTAGAGGCAATTCCAGCCTGGACACACGCCTTTTGTAGTCGGCGCGATGCCTTTAGCAATGACCCTAATCTTCGAGAGAAATTCCGAGAGTATCTAGCAAATTTTTTGAGCGATTTATGGCTCACAGCGCAGCATGACTCTAACCAACAAAAGATGGATAAAGAACGCGATCGCCAAATCCAAAACTGGCTAAAACTTGCCGCCTTCGTTCTGCGGAAACGTGACATTAGTATCAACTAAATCAGGAGGACTGAGATGCCAGAAACAATTATTCCAGCCCAACACATTACCTTGACGGAAATTTCCTGGGATGGCTATGAAACTATCTTGAATTTGTTGGGCGATCGCCCAGTCCGAGTAACCTATAATCGAGGACAGCTAGAACTAATGATTTTGTCCTATGCCCATGAGCGCTACAAAAAATTATTAGCTCGTCTCGTGGAAACCTTAACGGAAGAGTTAAATATTCCCATAGAGGCAGGTGGATCTACCACATTTAAGCGCCAAGCGTTGGAACGAGGTTTGGAACCGGATGAATGTTTCTATATCCAAAATCAAGCTTTTATTCGAGGCAAACAATCGATTGATTTAAACGAAGATCCTCCCCCGGATTTGGTTATCGAAATTGATATTACCCACAGTGCTATTAATCGGATGGAAATTTATGCTGCGATGGGCGTTCCAGAACTGTGGCGTTGGGATAATGGAACACTTCAGTTTTGGGTATTGAATCAGCATCAATATCAGCAAGTAGAAAATAGTGCGACCTTTCCACAACTGTCTAGGATGGATTTAGAACCGTTTGTTACCCTCAGTAATCAAGCGGATCAAACCACAATTATTCGTCGTTTTCGAGGGTGGGTGCGGGAAAATTTCTTGACAGGGGGTGAGGAAGCATGACCCCAAATACTGAGCAGTTTCATTGGTACACCATCACACCGTTGGATGTGTTGATGTTTCGAGATGCCAAGCCCTTTACCCCCGGAGAACGGGCTTGGGCAGGCAGTACCTTTCCGCCGAATGGCCATGCGATCGCTGGGGCATTAAGTGCATTACTTGGCAGAAATAGTAAGCCTAACGATCGCTCCCAGGAAGAAATGTATTCTCTGAAAGGCCCATTCCTTTGTCATCATCAAACCCTCTATTTTCCACGACCATTTAGTTATGTTGGTAGCACACCGTTGATTCCATTGCTTTGGGATGATAAACATCCCTTGAAAGGGCAAATGTTATACGACACTAGCAAACCCTGTCCATTAATCAAACCATCTTGGAGTACTAGTCAATTAGATGACGTAGATGATGACGAAAAACAATCTATTGATTATTTACCCTGGGCAGTGATCAGTGAGTATGTCCAGGATGGCAGGATTAGCCCAGAGTCTTGGCAAAACGGTGTTACAAAACCGTGGACTGTGGAGACACGTTCCCACAATGCGCTTGATCCGGGAACTCGTCAAGTTAAGGAGGCTGATGGTTATTTTGTTGAGAATTCGATTCGGTTAAAAGATGGTTGGAGTTTGGCGATCGCTTTAGATCAAGAAATCTCAACTCCTGTCACAATTCGTTTGGGAGGGGAAGGACATCGTGCTATTTTGGAACGTTGTGTTCCACTCAAGAAGCAATGGAATAAACTTTGGCAAACCTCTGGTGTTACATTCAGTCAGCAGCCACAAAGTCAATGTTTAGCCTATCTCATTACACCGGGGATTTTTGAACGGATTCAGCGGCAGAAGAACCAGGATAATGGCGATCGCTATGTTGCGCGTTGCCGTGCTTACCCCTGGGAATGGAAATTAGATAACTTGGTTAGTGTTGCGACCGATAAACCAATTCCCATCAGTTGCCGTATCCAGGATAGAGAAAATTCCCATCAAAGTATTCCTGCTCCCCAAGTGTTTGCTGCTCCTCCAGGAAGTGTCTATTACCTAAAACGATCACAACCTCTTTATGCAGAAGATCCCAATGCTAAACCAGGCATAAAAGGCAAAGCTCTTGCGAGGGCAAAACGGATGAGAAAACTCGGTTATTCTGAACTGCTCTGGATTCCAGCGAAAAACTTAACTCAATCTTGTTAGGAAATGGCCACCATGTCAAAGCTTAAAATTCTCCAGGAAGACCAATCCTATACCTTCCGCTCCTACTTTGAAATGAATGCGGAACCCGAAGAAATTCTGGCAGAGTTGGGTTATACCCTGGAAATTGCCAGTCTATCGTTACCCCGGAGCCAACATCCATTTCCTCAACAGGCAACGTTAGCAGAACAGATTCAGAACTCTCTCCCTCTGGTCAGTTTGAGCAGTGAAACTGCCCGTCGAGAAGTCCTGGTTGCGCCAATTGTGCTAGCGATCGCCATTCATTGTCAGGCTCAATTACGGATTGAATATCCGCTCACGGTCAACAACTGGCTGAAGGGCACCCTGGATTACCTGCTACGTGCTCCCCAAAGCTTAATTATTGTTGAAGCCAAACGGGATGATCTGACGCGGGGGTTTACCGAACTGGCTACAGAACTCATTGCCCTGGCGCAAGTACAGGAGGTAGACAGACTCTATGGAGCCATCACTACTGGAGAAGTTTGGAGATTTGGCAAGCTCGATGGGATACAAAAACGCATTATTCAGGATATTACCTTGTTCACTGTTCCCGATGATCTGGAGTCGTTGCTGCGGATTCTCTCCGGTATTTTGGAGGGACAAACATTAGAATGATGTGCTCGTTTTTGGCGATCGCCCCGCAATTCCTTGAAAATATCGCTAATACTCTGAATGCCCGGATTGACAGTTTAGTTAACAAAAAGTACGACCAATAGGATGGAAATAACCCATGAGTTTAACGATTGAAGCGATTTATGAAAATGGCGTGTTGAAACCTAGTCACCCCATTGCGTTGCCAGACGGAACCCGTGTTTCTTTGGTGATTAAGACTGATGGGATGAACAGAAGATTCCAGAGGGGAAGCCCGTTCATTACACTCCGGGAGTTGGTTTTGTGATTGAAGGAGGCAAGTCTCTTGGCTGAAACCCTTGCCTCGGAAGATATCGTTTCCCTGTAAGAGGCGATCGCTGAAATTGAGTAAAAACAGGATTTGACCTGAGAGTTTTGTTCCCGTACATAGTGCTTTGAGGTAATATATGAATTATCTGACTTATAGTTATCTTTTGACCCCTCTCCATACAGGAGCAAGTTCCCAGGCTGGCAACTTAATGGGAATTGCTCGAGAAGCTCACACTGAACTACCATATCTACCGTCTTCTTCTTTACGGGGTAAAATACGCTCAACATTGGAAGCGATGCATCCTAATGAAGCAGGTGCCTTCTTTGGTGAACGTATTAAAGATGGACAGCAGCCAACTGAAGGGGAAGTTTGGTTTGCTGATGCAACGTTGTTGCTATTTCCTATCGCTTCATATAGCCATCAATTTGTCTGGATTACTTGTCCACTGTGGCTGAGTCGTTGGAATCGATGGTTACAAGATACTGAACTTCAGAGTTTGATTGTTGAGTGGCGAAAGCTACTTAATAAAAAATTAGAAGAAAATGAAAAAAAAGCAATTTCTTCTATTTCGGACAATCAAATCTACTTGCAGGGGGCTTTGCTAAATTCCAATGATATTCAGCCAATTCCCCCAAATGCAGTGTGCTGGAAATCCTTGCAGAATTTGCCAGATGGCGATGGCATTCTCGATTTGAAAAACAAACTGGTGATTCTCTCAGATGATGATTGTGCCGGATTGGTTGAAATTGGACTACAAAGAGAGGTTCGAGTTGCTCTTGATGATGAAAAAGGGGAAAAAGTTGTAAAAGGTGGTTCTTTTCGATCTGAGGAAGCCATTCCCTCAGAAACTGTCTTGTTCTTCCCGTGGGGGTTGAAACCAGCAAAAGAGGAGGGCAAGACAAAGAGTGTACGTGAAGCTCTTTCCCAGATTCTCAACGATCGTTTGCAATTCGGTGGCTTAGAGGGTTTAGGACGAGGTTGGACAACAAATACAACAGTTAATTTGAATCCCACTGAGGAGAATACGGACGATGCTTAAACTAGACACACGTAACTTTAGTGAGTCAGCCTATTCAGGTTTGGAACGATTAAAAACCACTATTGCTGCCACAAATCATGAAAAAGCAACTTCCATTGTTCAGAGTCTTCCTTCTTACATCTCGACTTGGGGATTACATCGACTTTCTGGAGATGGAATTAAGTATATCCAAGCCAAGTCAGAAGACACTCGTTATAAAGGGCAAGTTTATCAGGAGTTTTTGAGAACCTTACAAAATCTGAGTCAGATTGCTTTTGATTATCAATCACCTCCAACTCTCATTCGGATGGATTTGACTGTATATACAGGATTGAATCGTTTAGCGATCGAATTAGCACGAGAATGGTCATTTTGGGCACCAACGATTTTGGGCGAGGCGGAAGATCTATGACACCTAGACAAAATCATCGTAATGCCAGTAAACGCCAAAATCCTACAGATGCTTGGCATATTTTTATCCAGGCTCAACTCAAGCAAGGTTCAAAAGTAGGAAAGGCTTATGAAAAAGCTGGGTTTGCAGGATTTGATAATAAGGTACTAACTCTCTACTTTGAAGATGAATCGCTCTCCAAGAAAGCTAGAGGGCAGATGGAGCCTTTGAAAAAAAAGCTACCACCTGAATTACAGCCATGCGATCGCATTGAATTTCAAATTGGAAAAGTTCCTACAGTATCCTCAGAATCTTCGCCATCTTCTGGAAGTGGAAGAAGGCAAAATCCTAAAGTTAGTAATCCGTTGCAGGCATTAAATTATGCTGATGATAGGGAGAATGAATTATCTCAACCTGTTCTAGTTGCAGCAGTTCAAGCAGAGAAAAATTGTAGCTCGATTTATTCCAAACTTCGACAGAGAACTGAATCATTGGCAGGCGGAGAAGAAAATATCATCCCTGTTTCTTTCAATTGGAGATTACGTGTCGGTGGCACTCGTGGTTTTCGGGAACTGCTACTTCCAGTATTTCATCCTGTTTTTGGAGTTCCTTACATTCCTTCTTCTTCTCTCAAAGGAGCAGCAAGAGCCTGGGCCAGACACAATGGAGAATCCAAAAGTAAAATCAGTAGGATTTTAGGATTCTTAGATGGCAAAGTCGCTCAAGCGGCTAAAGTCGAGTTTCTAGATGCATTCCCAACGAAAGAATGCTTGAGTGTAGATGTAGCAACTCCCCAATGGCACTGGCAAAATAACACTGTTGCGTATAAGCCAGAACCCCATCCTCTATTAAGTATGGAACGGCCACAGTTTTTGATTGGTCTACGGCCTAGCAAACCTGAAAATGCCCAGTATGTGACAGTTGTAAAAGAATGGCTGGAAAATGCCCTTAAATCGGGTATTGGTTCTCGCGTCAGTAGTGGCTATGGTCGTGCATTGGGTCAACCCTCTTCTACTCCTCTTCATGCTCAGCGATATGGCTTTGAATTGTGGACTCAAGGAATGTATGGTGCTGATCAAAAATATGCTGAACTCCGTCCAACGGCAATACGAGGCGTCCTGCGCTACTGGTTTCGAGCAGTTGCCCTTAGCTTGTATGAACCATCAGCTTGCCAAGATTTAGAAGATAAAATATTTGGCAAGTTAAGCCAGCAAGGTAAGATCACGATTAGCGTTACCTACAATACAAACAATCCGTCTACCCAGTTTGATCCCTATCGATATGACGGCAATATTTATCTGGAAGGAGTAGAGAAAAAATATCTGAAATTGCTCAGCAAACTTCTGGTTCTGGCATCTCATCTAGGGGGTATTGGGCGAGGTTCCCGTCGTCCACTGCATTTGCTGGATGTAGAGGGTCGTAAGTATATGCGAGGCTGCCATTGGACAGTAGATGCTGAAGCAATTCCCCTAGAGTACAATTCTAAAGTATGGAAACAATTATTTTCAGAAGTCGAAGCTGCTTTTACAGCAATACAATCACCAACTATTTCTCGGAATAGCGATCCTGGTAGTCCTGGTCAAGGTAAAAGACAACAGGATGTTTTAGATGCTAATGCTCAAGTTTGGTTAATACGATCGCCTAATCAGGTTTCACCTGATAAAGTATCTAGCTGGCGAGAAGAAGGTCTTAATGATGATGTCAGAGGTACTGCTTTAAGCCTCTTTTACAGTGATGATAGGTTTAAGGGAAAGAATAAAAAAGGACAAGGAAATCCCTACGTAGGTGGTGCTTTCGGGACTCCGTCTTTTGTTTGGATTACGTCAGTTTTTCCAAGTCCTGGAGAGCCTTATCAGGTCGTAACAATATTTGGTGTTGATCATCCTGATCGACTTCTCTTTGCCCAAGAGCTTGATAAGTTGGCAAAGGCTAATCCATCCAAAGCTAAGCTTGTCTTTGGACAGATGCCAACTGGTAATCGTCCAAAACCTAATCCGCCAAGAGGCAGACGAAGATAAAAAACGCGATCGCACTTCCTCCAGGATCTCGCCAACATTTCTGGAGCGGTTCATCTGTTTGGTGTTCAACCCCCGCAGACTTAAGGGCGATATTTAGCTGTATACCTGAAACGCAACTGCAATAAATTCGTGATCAAATTTTGTTCTATGCAGCAAACACCATCTCACTTAAATTCAGAACTGGCAGAGACGCTAGCAACCTGCAAGCGTTTACTAGTGGAGCAATATGGCGATCGCCTCCAAGCCCTCATCCTTTTTGGCTCCGCTGCCCGCCAATCCCTCACCTCCGACAGCGACCTGGATCTACTGGTAGTGCTGAAGCCCCCCTTCGACTACTTCCAGGAATTGCGAATCCTGGTGGATGTGCTGTATCCCCTCCAACTGAAGTCCAGCCATTGGATTTCTGCTAAACCTGCGAGTCAAGCTGAATTTATCGCTGGTGCCACCCAGCTTTACCGTAACGTGCAGCAAGAGGGCATTCCAGTATGAGTTACGCCAAGTGGCTGACTATGGAGAACTCCGCAGCGTCTCTATGACGGCTGATTGACTGACAAAACTCAAACAGCCCTCACCCCAACCCCTCTCCCAGAGCGGGAGAGGGGCTTTCGACCCAAGAACCTGGTTTGAAGTCCCTTCTCCCCTTTTGGGAGAAGGGATTTAGGGA
>JAYKIC010000275.1:0-11174 GCA_035284985.1 Leptolyngbyaceae cyanobacterium | reverse complement strand
TCCCTAAATCCCTTCTCCCAAAAGGGGAGAAGGGACTTCAAACCAGGTTCTTGGGTCGAAAGCCCCTCTCCCGCTCTGGGAGAGGGGTTGGGGTGAGGGCTGTTTGAGTTTTGTCAGTCAATCAGCTATGACGGTTTGTAACTATGACGGTTTGTAACTGTGACGGTTTGTAACTGTGACGGTTTGTAACTATGACGGTTTGTAACTATGACTGTACAGAACCGTGACGTTATTCAAATTAATCCTTTTAATAATCTTTAATAACCATGGCAACATCCCATCCCCCATCTTTACTGAACCGTCTATCCACAGTGGTATGGAGCGTGGGTCTTCTCATCGGCATCATGTGGTGCTTGGAAGCCACTGATCGGCTGATTCCGGCCCTCAATTTAGAACAGTACGGCATCTATCCCAGAAATATCCAGCGCTGGTACGGCATTTTCTGCGCCCCCTTTCTGCATGGGTCATGGCGACATTTGTTGATGAATACACCACCTTTTATCCTATTTGGCGGATTGATTGCCTTTCATAGTTTGGGGGATTTGTGGATTGTGTCGGCGATCGCTGCCCTCATCAGCGGCATTGGGGTTTGGGTAATCGCCCCAGCCCAGACTATTACCTTGGGGGCATCCGGGGTCATCTTCGGCTACTTTGGTTTTCTTTTATTCCGGGGACTATTTGAGCGGAGTGGGGTGTCCTTGTTTATCTCCATGATCATAGCGGTATCATATGGGGGGTTAATTTGGCAGGTTTTTCCCACCGAACCCCACATTTCCTGGCAAGCCCATTTGTTCGGCTTCATTGGCGGGGTGTTGGCGGCAAGCCTCTATAGTCTACCGGGGGAACCGCAGCGGTCGGAACTGCCATAATCTAACCACAATGATCTAATGCTAATAACGATCAAATAAACAAGCGTCTAAACCAAGATTAATCCATGTTTTTTTCAGTTGCTACGCTGTCAAACGATAGGCTGTCAAAGGGTTGGGGCAGCCATGGGACAGGGGGGGCTGTCGTGTCTCCCTGGTCCCTAGGATGGTGGCTAAAACGGGGGGCGATCGCCCTACTCACCCTCATCCTCAGTGGCTTGATTGTTCTGGGTATGGGCTGGTTTACCCCAGTTTATGCCAGTTCCCCCGATATGGCCCAAGCTACCTTTGCGGGGGGGTGCTTTTGGTGTATGGAGCATCCCTTTGATGAATTACCCGGCGTACAAGCGACCACCGCTGGATACACCGGGGGAACGGTGGAAAATCCCACCTATGAGCAGGTGTCATCGGGGACAACGGGCCATGTGGAATCGGTCCAAATCGACTATGACCCTAGCCTAATTAGCTATGGGGAGTTGCTGGATGTCTATTGGCACAATATTGATCCAGTGGATGGAGGGGGTCAGTTTTGCGATCGCGGCAATCAATACCGCCCCATCATTTTCTACCACAATGAGACCCAACAACAACTAGCAGAAAGCTCTAAACAATTTCTAGAACAATCGGATCAATTGGGTCAGCCCCTTGCCACGGAAATATTGCCAGCGGCAATATTTTATCCCGCTGAAGATTATCATCAAAACTATTACCAAACCCATGCCCTCCGATATCGCTTTTACCGATATGCTTGTGGTCGGGATCAACGCCTGCAAAAGGTGTGGGGTGAGGTGGGGGATCAATCCCCAGCAGAATGATCGAACAGTCCCACTGGTAACGCTAACGGGTTCTTTATATCTGTTTCAATTGCATACTCTTTCAACCGCACATATCAACTATTAGGAGCGTCTATGTTTTTTTCGTTCTCAGGTACACGCCCCGACAACTTAGGGCCTCAAGAAGGGAAGTTAGCGCCCTGCCCCAATAGCCCCAATTGCGTTTGTAGCCAAAGTCCACCGTCAGATGAACTACACTATATTCCACCCATAACCCTGAAAACGTCGGCAGCAGATGGGATCGCCTCTTTAAAAAAAGTGATTGAATCCATGGACCGAACCCAAATTATTACTGAAACCAGCACCTACCTTTATGCTGAATTTACCAGTGCCTTGATGGGATACGTGGATGACGTGGAGTTTTACATTGATGTGGCCAACCGAGTCATTCATGTGCGCTCGGCTTCTCGGTTAGGTCAGTCCGACCTTGGGGTCAACCGTAAACGCATAGAAAAGATCCGGGCAGCCCTGCTGTAGACCTAGCATATTAACGACAGCCAGGTCGGAAAAGAACTTTTTGGGGGACGGGAAATATCCCCCAAAATATTTTTGGCCTAATGTGGGGCGATCGCCCCAGACACCATACCCCCTGGCATCTTTAAGAACCCTATCGACCAAGGAGCCAGTAGGTCGTCATTTCCCCCCGTCCCTTCACTAAAACTGGCCCCCGTTTCTGGAGATCAAATTTTCCTTGTAATTTTAGATACGTGGCCTCAGTGACCTGAATATTACCCGGTTCCCCATGGGACTCCATCCGGGCCGCAATGTTAACCGCATCTCCCCAGAGATCATAAATGAACCGCTTGAGGCCAATCACCCCTGCTATCACCGGACCCGTATTAATTCCAATCCGAATTCGCAAGGGACTTTCCAAATCCTCATCGATCGGCAGACCATGCATGTAGGCTTGCATATCAAGGGCCATGTGGGCGATCGCCTCAGCATGATCCGCCCTCGCCATGGGCAAGCCCCCCACTGCCATATAGGCATCCCCAATGGTCTTAATTTTCTCCAATTGATATCTATCCACCAGATGATCAAAAGCCGAGAAAATTTGGTTTAACTTATCCACTAACCGCAGGGGTTCAATCCGCGCCGCCAACCCCGTAAAACCCACAATATCTGCAAATAAAATTGTCACCTCCTCAAAATGTTCTGCCGGAGATTGGCCTGACAGCTTCAGTTGTTCCGCAATTGAACCCGGCAAAATGTTTAGCAGTAGCTGTTCGGACCGTTCTTTTTCCCGTTGCAATTCCGCTGTCCGTTGGGCCACCCGCTGCTCTAATTCCTCATTGGCCCGCCGCAGCTCCGCTTCCGCCCACATGCGAGCCGTAATATCCCGAACAATGTTGAGTACTTCATCGTCCCCCATCGGCACAATCCGCACCTCTTCATACCGGAGTTGCCCCTGTAATTCTAATTGTTGTTCATACAGTTGAATTGTTTCCGATTCTAAGGCTCTCTGGATATAGTCCAAACGTTTCTGCGCCAGATGGGGGGGCAGAATTTCCCGAATATTGGAGTTTTCCTGTTCTACTTGGGCCGCATTAAACAACGCGATATCATTCCCCGCCACCATCCCTAAATAGGTACCATCCCGTTTCATCCGAATGAGCAAGTCAGGAATAGCTGAAATGAGCGCTCGGTTGGTAGCCTCACTCCGGCGCAAATCAAGCTCAACTCGCTTCCGTTCGGTAATATCCCGGACAACAAATAAAACCGACGTCTCACTGTAGGCGACGACGCGGGCTTCATAGGTGTAGGTCACTTCATTTAAGCGCAAGTTGTATTCCAAATACTGAGGTTGGCGATCGCCCAACACCTGATTAATCACCGCCATATACTGATGGGCTAGATCCGGCGGCAACACATCATGAACACTTTGGCCAATCCGTTCTGCCGAGCTAGCCTGTTGGGGCAACCAGCGTCCTTCCGCTTCCACGTAATCGATATATATCCCATTCCGATCAATTTCTAGAATTAGGTCTGGAATCGCCTTGAGCAAAGCCCGATTCCGGGCCTCACTTTGATCAAGGGCCACAAAAGAGACTTGGAGTTGCCTCATCATGCCATTAATCACCCGATTGAAATGAAAGGAAATAATCTCAATAATCCGCAGTACCTTGATTAAGCTCAAACTCTTAATCGTAATGACGCGCATTGGCACCATCATCAACCGAAACACACGGGGGATACGGAGTAAAGACGCATATCGCTCGGTCGGAAACGCGAGGAGTAGCAAAAACAGACCAAACGTGAGTAAATTATTAGCTTTATAAAAATATTGCCAAATTCGCGGCCAATATTGTAAACCTTCGACCACAATTTCAAACAGGAGCAGGAGCATCACCAGTTTGAACAATATATCAGCCAGCAGTTGAATATAGCCCTGCCGACCTGTCAGAGTTTGGATGATCAGTACGCTCCCTTCCAGCAACAAGACAACTAGAAAGAAGAGCTGAAACTGCTGAGAATTAACAATTTTACGACAGTTGGGCAGCATGATTACTGTAGTGTTGAGGAATCTTTAATTCAGGGATTTAATTTGACGCTTTACGGCTTGGCATTACTTACGTCCCTCACCCTCAAACGATCGCCCCAAAACACTAGGACCGCATAATCTTTGCCCCAAATAGAGGGAACCCCCCACTGTTGATTAGTTTGAGAAACATTCCCTGATGTAGATGACCATAGACACTCACTCACAACTATAGTCAGCCCTCCCTGGATTGGCAAGCAATGCAGCCGATTTTCAAGTTTCCTATACCTCCCTGACAAGCTTCACTCCACAGTGTTCACTAATACAACGCCCCTAGTTTTACCGGATACACTATCGATAGTATTCGTCGCTTCCCAAAGCAGCTCCGCTCCAACCCACACGGGAGGATACTTATACCGCGACACATCCAGAATTAAAAACTGATCGGTATCTTCATCATAGGCGGCAATGGGTGAAATATGTCCCCCCCGTTCTTGACCAATGGCGAGCCGCAGATAGTTAATCAGCACAAAGTTTTCACCCTCGGCCAAATTTTCCACTAACGCCTGCCGAAATTCATTTACGCTCAGGTCGCCACCATACAAAACCTCAACTTCAACTGGATAGGTAGCCAGAATTCCGCCTAGTTCCGCCAAGGTCAGCCCTTGCCGAGCAATGAGGCTTTGGGGAATAATCGCCTCGGTATGGTCATTGAAAACATTAGACTGGGTGAAATACTGTCGTGACCAGACAGGCGCTTCGGGGGCGGGAATCCCGATGGCGTTGAGCACCATGACCATACTGGCAATCCCACAAAATGCCTGGTTCTCTTGGGTCACAAAATGGCTAGTTAAGGGCAGATAATCAGCGTGGGCTTCACTGTTATGCAAGAGCGCCCCACCTTCTGGGGATAGCAATGAGGTTAAAGGGGCAGCCAAAGGCAAGGTTTGGGCAGACAGGGGGGCCACAAAGGCTAGTAAGACCAGCGGGGAAAGAGAACTTCTGTACCAAAGGCGATGAAAAAAGGACATTACGGAATTCTGATATTAATAGTTTCCAGAGGTGTTAGAGAATTAAAATTAGTATACGCTATAACATTTAGGAACCCTAAGATTATCGGCCAAAGCGACCAAAAATACCAATCGTTTGCTCGGCTTTGCGGGATGAATGGGGTTGGGGTTGATTACGGGGCGGCTTCCCGGATGGCGCTTGGGGATTCGGGTCACTGCTAGGAAGTTCTAGCTTGAGATGTTTGGCACAACGAAGGGCCAAGGGATTTTGGGGATCAAGGCTGAGGGCGCGCCGACAGTAGGCTTTGGCAGCCCCTGGCAACTTTTGTAACAGATAGGCTTTGGCTAGTAAGGCGTGGTATTCACTTTGGTCTGACTCTAGTTTGATGGCATCCTTGAGTTCACTTACCGCCTTGGTCAGGTTGCCCTTGCTGAGATACTCCTCGGCTCTGGCGTAGTGTCGTCGGGCATAGCTGAGCACTGGGGAACCCGACTCGATCGGCTTGGATTTGATGATGACTTCTGGTTCGGACGGGGGCGACATAATGCCAAACCGCTTTTCCCGCACGATGGGTTCACCGATTTTTAGCCTGAGGTAAATCAGGTTGAGTTCACTTAAGACGGTGGTGGTGGCATCAAAGCTATCTAAGGGGGAGTATTGCTGTTCGCTGAGTTCAGCGATCGCCTGTTCATAAACCATTTCCACTTGCACAATGGGGGTTTTGAGCAGCGATCGCCCCCAGTCTGTTTTCGGTTCCACCTTATCCATCCGTTGCCGCACCACAAACCGCAGAGTCGCTAACTCTTCCGCCCGTCCCTGGTGTTGCTTGAGCTTTTTGTAGGCGGGGTTAACCAACCGTGCCAAAACTTGGGTCGCATTCTCCCGCTCTGCCTCAGACACTAACATTAAACTATCTGGATGAAGCAACTTGGCAATGGTGCGATACCGCTTCAGGGTACGGCGGTCATCGGCCAAAACCGATAACCCCAAGACGGCAAACGGATCAGAATAATTTTCGAGCCACTGCGCGGAGAAACGAGAATGTACCATTGATTGCTCTTTGTTTTGGGACTACAGACATATTGGCGGATTCAAAGCAGAACTCCCGCTGGAGAGATTGAACCCATTCAACATCTATTATTAAGAATTATTGCATTTCCGAGAGATGAGCGCATTGCAGCCTTAGGAGAACTAATTCCTGTCTCAAAATTGAATGATGAACTAAGATGCGCTCGGTAAATAGTAAATGAGTAAATGCCGACAACAATTCCTATTATGGCGTTTCAACAATAGAAACGGCATTCTGACTGAGTGTGAGCTGGGTTAACAGGCAGAATTTGGCCCTCTCTTCAACAGGTTTCGGGAGAACGATCACCCAGGGAAAACTAAGCATGGCTCAGTTGGTGAACCCTCATGATGACATTCCACCAAAGTCAGGATGTCTTTGAGCCAACAACGCCAGTACCCAAACGTTACTCGATATTGGGAAACCGCAATGCTTGTTGTCATACAGTCTAACAATTGCCCCTCCAACCCCGCAAAGATTCCTACCTCATGTGGAATAGGTAGGCTCTGAAAGGACTGAGACCTTCACTTGTTTGCAACCTGAAATAGAAAGGAACTTTCTTTATCGACGGATTAAGGGGTGGATTGGGTTTCAGAACAAGTGAGGCTGGCTTCTGGCAGGGATCGCAGGTTGACGCGATGGAGGCGGACATAACCACTTTCGGCCCCACTGGCTAGCATCAAGTGATTGCGGGTGCGGACTAAATCGACGGTGTTGATGGGGGTGGCAAATTGCTGGATGCGCTGCCCTTCTGCGAGGGAGGGCAATCGCTGCCCTTTGGGGGTGAGGGGCCAGAGCTTAATCTGGCCATCGTCGCCGCTGCTGGCCAGGAAGCAACCATCGGCACTGAAGGCGATCGCCCTCACCACTGCGCCATTGTGACCGCTGGACCACTCGTCTATCAGTTCACAGGCGCTGAGATTATCGGCTAAACAGGATTGCAGATCCCACAAACTGATATAGCCCTGATTATCGGCGATCGCTAAGAGATTGGGGCGATCGCTAGGGCTATCTAAACTCAGAATGTAATCTTCCGCTGCCCCATTGCGATAGTTAATTTCTTGGGAAGCTCCGGTAGCCAGGTTGAGCAGAAACAGCCGATTGAACCGTCCCCCAATGGCTAGGGCTTGCCGAGCGTCCCCCACCAGGGAAAGGGCTTGTATCGCGAAGTCAAACTCAAATCCTTGGATCGGTTCTCCGGGGGGAATGGGGACATTGGGCTGCATATTCCACTGCACCACCGCGCCGCTGCCATGCCCCGAATAAATGGACTGGGCATCGGGGGGAATGGCGATGTCAAATACCCGATCGTCCTTGCCCAAGCTCATGGAAAGGAGGGGATGCTTGAGCAACAAATTCCAGGTGGCTAATTCCCCGTTTTCAAAGCCGATCGCCACTTGATCATTGTCCACCGGACGGTAGCGCACCACCCGCACGGAACGGTCATCCCCTCGGTTCAAGACCCCATGGCGACGAAGGCGATCGCCATCAATCCACCACAGCCGAATTTGCCCGTCTTTGGCTACACTTACCACTTCATCCGCCTGACCATTAAACTGCACCGAGGTGACGGGGCCAAGGTGACGGGCTTGGTTCATTTGCCACCAAATGAATCCGGCGATCGCCAACAGCAATAATCCCACCAAGCTTTGCAGCCAAACGGGAATCACGGGTAAAATTTCCAGATAAATCGTTTCGGTATCGTTGCGAAGATCGGTGCCGGGACGGCTAAGTTGGGCATGGACATCAACGGTTTTGAAGCGCGATCGCCCCACCCAGGGCAAACGGCGTTCAATCGTCAGGGTTTGCAAGGCCGGAGTATCTAGCGGTAGCTCAACGGTGTAGGCCGAGAGGGTCAAGGTGGGATCGGCAGGGGCAGCGTCTACCTCTGCTTTCTTGGCCTCGTCTAGGCGGGGTTGCCAGGGCCAACGCCAACGGCGGGAAGGAGGCACAGCCTTCACCTGTTCCGGGTAGGCCGCCTTTAGCTGGGCTTGGTGAACCAAATTACTCTGGTTATCCAGAATGAGATCAACCACCGCCTGACCCAGGCGAGGATTAAGCCAGCGGCGCGGTGCTTCCGGAATCTGCTGCTGGGTTGGATCGCAACGCAATTCCACATACCCCGCTGGCATCACGGTGAATACCCCTTCGGCATAGGCGGGGATGGATGCTTGGGTCTGGGAGGCGGAGAAGGTGAAGCGATAGTCCTGGCTGGGGGCCTGCGGGGGGGCAGGCAATTGGCAGATAAAGGCTAACTCGGCGGTGCTTTTTTCCAGCAGGTGAATATGTTGTTCAGCCCCATTGGGCAACCAAGCGGTGGGCAAGCCACTGAGCCGCACCACCACGTCAATGGCTTGGCGGTTGGGATTGGTAACGGTGATGGGGATGCGGGTCTGGGCGTTGGGATAGCCTTGCAGCTTGGGCACCACCAAGGTGAGTTGGGGCGGCAAATATCCGGTACCGGGGATCACCAACCGCAACACCTGCCGATCTTCGGTGCCTAGTTCAATGGAAAATACTCGCACGGTAATGTTCATGGTGCCCGTAAAGCCACCGGAGACGGGGGGAATGTCCACAATCTCCACTTGAAACTGGGTGCGATCGCCCCCAGGAATTTTGGACGATACATCGGGGGCTAGGCGATACCAATGGGTTGATCGATTTTGTTCCCCGCCTGCGGCAAAGAGTTCCACCCGAAATGCCGCAAAGCGATCGCTCTGATTTTGCACCATGATCTCAAACCGGGCCGGGGCAACTTCCGGGTTGTAGGTGAGGACGGTGGTGGAGATTTCAGTGGCAATCGAGGTGGTTGGTGTCATGGTTATGGGTTGGGGAGTTCGGGGGGAGGGAAGGGTTAGGGAGTGGGGGGGATGCGATCCCGCAGGGAGTCGCTGCTGGCGGCAGGGCTTGGGTGCCCCCGTCCCCCTTGGAGTTGGATGAGGTGATGGTGTTGCCAAGCAAACAGGAGTAAATTGACCCCAAATTCCTGGGCGGTGCGAATATCGGATCGCGATCGCTGCATGGTTTCATCCGGTCCCCACAGGCTGGCAATATCGCCAATGAGTAAAATAACGCCCTCCCACTGCAATACCGTGATGGGCACCTGATCGACTAATGGCCATTGACCAAATAAAAATGGTTCTAATCGCAATGGATGGGTAGGGGAAATCGCCCCATCGCCCGTCAGGTTATACCCCAGTGGGGCGAGGAGCGATCGCAGGGTGTTGACAAGTTGCTGCACTTTCTGGTGGATCTCCCGATCAAATGCCGCCAGTTCAGTGGCTAACTGTTGCCGCATGACCGCAACATCAGGGCTTTGCTCCAATTCCGCCAAGGCAGTCCGTAATTCCTGCCGCAACTCATAGGAGGATTCTAACCCGGCATCTTTAGCCATGGCATTGACCAGTAACATGCCGCCCTGATCTAAGACAGTGGTTAATGATTCAGTGGCGATCGCCCCCAATTGTTGCAATGTACTCCAGGAGGTATAAATCAGGTCCGGCAGGGGAGTGGCGGAGTGTTGGGAGAAGATCAAGGAACCATCCCGAATCGGGTCGATGTCATCGTCGCCGGACAGGTGGGGGTAAAGGCTGGGAATGGATTTGAGTAAGCACTGGAGTTGGATGGCGATCGCCCGATCCGCTGGAGTATCGGTGATTAACTGGGCTAGTCGCACTATGCCATCCGGTCGGGGACAAATCCGGGGACGGTGGCGTAAATCCAGCTCATTGGCAACGGGGGCAAAGACATCGGCAGCACGGTGCAGGGTAATGGCTCCTCCCGTTTCCGAACTGTGGAGGCGAATCCGGCACAGCTCAATATCAGCCTCATCCAGGGTCATTTTTTCCACTAGGCGGAATTGCTCAGGCCGCACCACCGCAGTTCCCCGACTGGACCGTAAGGTATCCGGGTCCACATGGCGCACCGTCAGGTACACCCAGCGGGACTCCCCAGGGGGCGGCTCCAACTCCACCCGGAAGGAGAGGGGTTCCGGCACCACAATCGGACGACCCGCCACATCGATGGCCACTCCGGGCTGAATTTCTAGCCAACGACCATCTCGGTACGGCCCCGGCACCTGGTCTGGAGCGGGGATTGTGGCCACTTCCAGCCCGTAAATAATGCCGGGATAGTAAAGGGATTGAAAGGTAAAGCCGTGGCGCTGACGATGATAGCCGTGGGCACGCCGCCACAGATCCGCTGTCATCAACAGACCATCATCAATTTGCAGCCGCTCAAATACTTGGAGGGGCGGATAGGGGTAGGGGTTGGGCATGGGGGTGACACACATCCATACAATATTGGGCCGACGGTAGGCGATCGCAGTCCTATCACCTGTTTTGTTAAAACTCGTCACATCCAAACATAGTATCCCAACAGGTTTTTTTGACAGCGTTATTCATACAGATTCATACAGATTCATACAGCCGCCGATCGGCCATGCCATTGCACGGCATGTGTTTAGCGTTCCACACTTTTGGGGCCAATCTTTGCTACTTCTGGTTCCCAGCGTCTCGCTGGGAATCCTCATTAGAGGCTCTGCCTCCTGTTTAACCGGAGCCAGAGGCTCCAGTTGGGATACCCAGCCAGAGGCAGGGCACCAGAAACATAGGTTTCGGACGCTAAATCGGTACATTGCATGGGGCGATCGCTCCTTGGCTAGACTTGAGTCCCAGGTAGAAAATGGATAAGATCCAAAGTCTAAAGCCCCAGAGTTAAAATTCCAGACCAAAAATTCCAGACCAGAAATTCCAGAACTAGAATCCCTATGGCTTTCCTACTGTCTCTCCTATTCTCCGGCATAATTGGTTTACTACACTGGCTAACTCCTAGCCCTGTCCCCCTGGCGTTGCCGTTTTCCGTAACCACCGCCCTCCATTCCCCGCCCCTAGTCCAACTGCCCCTTGCCCAATCCGTCA
>JAYKIC010000274.1:0-9107 GCA_035284985.1 Leptolyngbyaceae cyanobacterium | reverse complement strand
TTCAGCATCAAGGGGTACGGCTTTACCATTGGTCCGGCGATCGCCCCAGCCCTTCCCAGGCCGAACACCGTCCTATTGCCCTCTTGCCAGTGGCCCTCGCACCTCCCGCCCCCTCGGTGGATTGCTACCGCTGTAGCCAAGCCGATTGTGGGATGCACGGACACCCCAACTCCCCCGTAACCGCCTGTGAGCAATTTAACCCGAACCCTCCTGCGACCCAGGGGGCAGCGGGTAAACCGGATGGGTCTCCGACGCATTCAGCACCCGAAGATTAGAGGGATGACAGACCTGGTTGAATTCCTCTAACGCCCACAGGGCAGTGGCTTGGACTTCAGCATCCCGATCTAAGGCCGCATGGGCAAGAATTTGGCTCATTTGGGCCATGAGGGTATAAATCCGCGTCAGATCCCGAATGGCGTTTTTGCGGACATCCGTATTACTGTCCTGTAGGGAAATCATCAGGGCGTGATTAATCGGTGAGAGGGTGCGGGTGCCAATTTCGGCGATCGCCCCCAGAATTAAGCTTCGTTGCTGAGAATCCGAATCCACCAAGGCATCCACTAGGGGTTGAATGGCATCCGACGTACCCCGTTGCCCCAACTCCCAAATAGCCTGCCGCCGTTTTTGGGCATCCCGACTTTGCAACTGTTCTAGTAAAGCATCCGTGCGGCTGATTTTAGTAACCGATAATTCCTGGTTGATCCATTCGTCCGGGGAACCGGGGGCAAAGCGATCGGCGGGATAGGGCGGGGGTGGGGGTGGGGGAACGCTGGACAAGGGCGATCGCTCCATCGGTTTACCCTGCCCTTGGGGGGCTGTGGCGGCTTTAGAGGGGGGGACAACTGGGCCGGATGGGTTATGTTTGCTCTGCTGATGAGGATCTAGGGGAGCTTGAAAGCCGCTTGAGTAGCGGCTTGAGTAGGGGCGAGTGAAGCAGAGGGCTTGGGCGTAGGTCTCCGTTTGCCCTGGGTTTTGCCCCGTGATCGAGAATGGGTAAGGACTTTAGGGGTAGCAGCGTTAGGGATGGGGGTGACTGGGCTGGACGGTGGGGTGGCATCACGGTGCAGAGGGCGGGGTTGGGCGCTGGTCCGCCTGAGACAGTAAAGCCCCAGTCCCACCCCCAAGCCTCCTGCGGTTCCCATTAAAATCCATGGCCAGAGGGGATTAGCCCGATCAGAGGGGCTTGAACCAACGGCGGGGGGAGCGGATGGCAGAGTTTGGGCCATGACAATGGCCGGACCGTTCATCATCACACCTCCCATGGCATTGCTAGGAGTCTGAGCCACACTGTTAGGTAAAATAGTGCCCTCAGTCCAGCAATTGAGGACCACTAAAAGGGTAGGGAGCACGTTATCCAACATGAATCTTATCGTTTGCACCTAATTCTTTTCCCAGCCACACCCTAATCCGGCAAACATTACCGCAGAAAGCACCCATCAACACCCATCATAGATTGCCCACGAGTTTGTCAACCGATGGGCGGCTCTATTTTAACCCAGGAGCAGAATGTCCGGTGCGGTTTCCTTAATCTGAGCATCCTTCGACCGGGGGGTAGCCCCCATTGGTCGGCATCCCTTGGTATGCTGAAATATTGAACTAGTGTTGCGCGATCGCCATGACCACTTTGACTGTTTCCGGCTTACCAACTTCTGATTCTCCTATCTCCTTTCCCCTGACTGCCGTTGTGGGGCAAGAGGCGATTAAATTAGCCCTGCTGCTGGCGGCCATTGATCCGGCTTTGGGGGGCGTGGTGATTGCGGGGCGGCGGGGCACGGCTAAATCGGTGATGGCCCGTGCCGTTCATGCCCTGATTCCACCGATCGAGGTGGTCCAAGACTCCTGTTGTAACTGCGATCCGACGAAACCGGAAGAATGGGATAACGATACGAGCGATCGTCTTCTAAACGCCCAACGCCCAAATCCAGCACTAGCACCAGATATTCCCACCGCCGTCATCCCCTCCCCCTTCATTCAAGTGCCATTGGGGGTGACAGAGGATCGGCTCTTGGGTTCCGTGGATGTCACCCAATCGCTGAAGCAGGGGGAAACCGTATTTCAACCAGGGTTACTGGCTGAGGCCCATCGCGGCATCCTGTATGTGGATGAAATTAATTTACTGGATGACCAAATAGCCAATTTGCTACTGTCCACCATCACCGAGGGTCGCAATATCATTGAGCGGGAAGGGATTAGTTTTCAGCACCCCTGTCGCCCCATTTTGATTGCCACCTACAACCCTGAAGAAGGGGACTTACGGGAACATTTACTGGATCGGATTGCCATTTCCCTGTCCGCCGATGCAATGCTGGAGCTGGAGCAACGGGTGCAAGCGGTGGAGCAAGCGACGGATTATGCGCGATCGCCCCAAGACTTCATCCAGCAATACGCCGATGATATTGATGGCATCAAAACCCAGATTATCCTGGCACGGGAATGGCTCCAGGATGTCACCATCAGCCGCAAACAAATTGCCTATCTAGTGAACGAAGCCTTGCGGGGTGGGGTTCAGGGACATCGGGCCGAACTATTTGCTGTGCGGGTAGCCAAAGCCCATGCGGCATTGGAGGGCCGCAATCAGGTGAATGCGGATGATTTGCAACAGGCGGTGCGGTTGGTGATTGTGCCCCGTGCCACCATCGTGCAAACCCCGCCGGATGAGCAGCAACCCCCGCCACCGCCACCGCCTCAATCCCAAGACGATCAAGACAACGAACCGGAGAATCAGGAGGAGCAGGATAATCAAAACGACGATGAAGAGGACACACCTCCAGAGGATCAGCCCGACCCCGAAACCCCAGAAATTCCAGAGGAGTTTATCTTTGACCCGGAAGGGGTGGTGTTAGATCCCAGCGTCATGTATTTTGCCCAAATGGCCCAACAACGGCAGGGTAAATCCGGTTCCCGTAGCCTGATTTTTTCCGAAGATCGAGGCCGCTACATTCGGCCCATGTTTCCACGGGGCCAAGTGCGCCGGATTGCGGTGGATGCCACCTTACGGGCAGCGGCTCCCTATCAGAAGTCGAGGCGATCGCGCCATCCCGGTCGCAAGGTGATTGTGGAACAGTCGGATATTCGCACCAAACGACTAGCCCGGAAGTCGGGGGCATTGGTGGTGTTTGTGGTAGATGCCTCTGGCTCCATGGCCCTGAACCGAATGCAAGCGGCGAAAGGGGCCGTGTTGCGCTTGCTAACGGAAGCCTACGAAAATCGGGATCAGATTGCCCTGATTCCCTTTCGGGGAGAGCAAGCGGAGGTATTGTTGCCACCCACCCGATCGATTGCCGCCGCCAGTCGGCGCTTGGAGCGGATGCCCTGTGGTGGCGGCTCACCCCTAGCCCATGGGTTAACCCAGGCGGTTCGCGTGGGGGTCAACGCCCAAAAAACCGGGGATGTAGGGCAGGTGGTGATTGTGGCGATTACCGATGGCCGGGGCAATATTCCCTTGGCCCGTTCCCTCGGTGAAACCATTCCTGAGGGCGAAAAACCCGACATCAAGGCGGAATTGTTGGACATTGCCACCAAGATTCGGGCTACGGGATTTCAATTGTTAATTATTAATACTGAGCGCAAATTTTTCTCGACGGGCTTTGCGAAGGAGTTGGCGGAAACCGCTGGCGGGAAATATTACAACCTGCCGAAGGCCACGGATCAGGCGATCGCCTCCATGGCAAAAGGGGCGATCGCTAGCGTCATGACCTAACGCTGCCCCCCCCGATTAACAAGCGGCTCCATCGCACGCCAAATCAGGGCGACCCAGGGGGCAGGTAGTCCCTGCCATGAACCGAGTCGATCCAGCAACGGGCAGCGCCATGCATTGGTGATGTCCCGCTGCCGATTGATAAGTTAACCCTCGCCGCTGCACATTAAACACCGGAGTGGGAATGGGGATGTGACGAGGATAGGTAACATTGGTTGTGCCTCGGCGACAGCGCTCAAAAAACTGGGTTTCCTGAGTGTCTAAGGCCGCAGGCTCACGATTGATGCCAAAGGAAGTGATGCAAGACATGGTATTTAAGTGACGTTTCATGATTAACCCAGAATTAATGTTTTGGATGTGTAAAATTTTATGATTGTGACCTAATTCATCGCGGTGTTCAAAGCGTGGTCATGCCACGAGAAAAACCTTGAAATATTTTTTTGAATTTTCTGTATCACACTTTACATTTTACAGGCTATGTCATGGGTTGGTCATCATTAAATCAACAAAACTTATTCTGACCCGCTGGCTTTCCCGATTGGGGCGATCGCCATTGGGCCATATTCTGTAATTGTGGATCAGGTGTGATCAGCGAATGATTCCTCTAGTCCTAATTAGACCTGTCCGAAAATTGGGGTGGAGTACCCGCGCAGCGGGTACTCCACCCCAATTTTCGGACGACTCTATTTCACACTTTGAAGCGTGAGTGGAGTGGATGGCCACGCGGTTAGTGATTGGGGTGGGGCGATCGCCTCCGACGTTGGCTGGTCGGAGGGCATCCCGCCAGAGACACCCTCTTGTATCTGACCATCCAGTGCAGCATCCAGGGAATGATCGCCTCCTTCCGCCTCATGATTGCCAATCTTATCGGTTGCTCCATCCGCCGCAGAATCCCCTCGATCTTACTGGTGAAATTCTTCGGCGTGGGCTAAAACGGGTAGCGACGCTGCCGTCACTATGGCTGGGGCGATCGCGCCCGACAAGGCTGGGGATGAGTAACGATAGATCATGACCACCTTGGGTATTTAGATAATGGCAAAACAGTAGCAATAGAAATCAAAAGACTAGGCAAAAACAAGCTAACGGAAATGACTCTAACCTATGGATGGTTGGCAAAAACAGTATTAGTGCCATCAGCGCTAAAAGCAATGACCGTGTAAGGTTCAATGTAGCTACCCGACTCCATACCCGGTGAGCCAATGGGCATTCCGGGAACGGCAATTCCGGCAATGTCAGGGGCTTCCGCCAACAATCGCTGCACATCCTCAGCGGGAACATGGCCCTCAATCACGTAGTTCCCGGCAACCGTCGTATGGCAAGAGGCGAGACCACTGGAGATGCCATACTGCTGCTTCACCGCATCCATATCTTGAGTAATTTCATCCTTCACTGTAAATCCTGCGGCTTGCATATGCTCAATCCATTGACCACAACAGCCACAGGTAGGACTGCGAAATACGGTGATTTCATAGTCCGTGGCGGCAGGCTGAGCCATTGTTATATCAACCGCCTCAGCGATCGGGCGATCGCCAGACCCTTGGGCCAGAGAGCAACTGCTTAAAGCAAGACTTGCCGTGATCAGGGCGATCGCCACAAGGGAAGAAGGGGATATACCCGCATTATTTAAACCAAATGCAACCCAGCGGAACTTCATGGACATCTCCATCGGCGTTAATAGAACAGGTTAGTAGAAGAGTTTAGGTGACTGGGGCTATTCGTAATTCGTCATAACCTTAGCAAATAATCATGAAATGGAAATGATAAGGCCATGTTTTATCCTCATTTCATCTTTCTTCTCTAGGGTTGTGATCACAGTTTCATTGTAGGCTCTGCTCCTCTATGTTGTTTCCGAAGTGGCGGACAAGCAAGCGGCCATCGACCGAGCCACATGGTTGGTTGCTGAACCACTGTATGAATAATCGGGAAATTACGCTGGCGATCGCCTCTGCTGCGATTGTGTTGGCGATCGCCCTCTATCCCTTTGTGCCCCAAGAGATGATGCCATTGGGAGACTCTGGCCAATTTATGGCCTCGTTAGAAATGGAGCCAGGGACATCCTTTGCCAAAACCGATCAACTGGCCTATCAGTTTGAACAACTCCTTTTGGCCCAACCGGATATCGATCGAGTATCCGCTCAAACAGGCTTTGAACTAACCCGCAACAGTACTTATTTCAGCGGATACAGTATGGGCAGCGTCAACTCAACCTCTATGACGGTAACGCTTAAAGATAAGCGCGATTCCCGTTTAGGGACGCTGCGCGAACGGGATATCTGGGAAATTATGGACAGCGTGGAAGCCGAAGCCCGTCGCACCATTCCCGGCATCCGCCGCATTGCTATCAAGGAAATGGGAGTGGACGTGATGGCCACCTCTGCCGCCCCAATTCAGCTTGCTGTCTATGGTGAAGATTTGCCAACTCTCCATCGTCTGGCTAACCAGGTTCTACAAATTGCCGAAGAAACGGATGGATTGGTGATGGCTCAAACCAGTTCTGCCCTGACCCAACCGGAATACCATCTAGAGGTCGATCGTCGTCGGGCTGAGGAGTTGGGCTTGAGCGTCCGCACAGTCGCCACCCAAGCCCGATATGCCCTGAATGGGGGCTTTACGCAACGGTACTACAACCGCCCCAATCTTCGCCAGAATTCGATCCTGGTGCGATATGACGAAGCGGACCGGGGCACCGTAGACCAACTAGCGGCAACCTACATTACAACACCGATGGGGCAGCAGGTACACCTCAATAGCCTTGCCAGCTTCAAGCATGAGAGTGGTCCCACCCTGATCGAACACGTTAATGGCAAACGGGTGGTGTATGTCAACGGCTACTACCGCAAAGGTGGACCCGCTTCAATGGATTTGTCGATGGCGATCGCCATGCAAGCGGGGATGGATCTGACCGTTCCTCCCGGTTACGGTCTTGACTCCATGGGGGACATGACCGACATGATGATTGAATTCGATCGCCTCCTCAAAGGCTTGATCGTGTCGCTCATTTTGATTTACTTAATTCTCGTAATCCAGTTTGGTTCCTTTATCCAACCCTTAGTAATGATGCTATCGGTGCCGTTGCAACTGGTGGGGGGCTTTGGTGGCCTGATTCTAGCCCAGCAAACCCTATCCAGCATTTCCATTTTAGGGATCGTCATTCTGTCAGGACTGTCCTTATCTGCTGCAATTTTGTTGCTGGAGCTGATTTTGGTGAAACGGGCAGAAGGCGTTCCCCGTGACGTAGCGATCGGGATGGCAGCTCCAGTGCGGCTAAAAGCCATTACCATGACCACTCTCACAACTATCATCGTCATTGTCCGATTAGCCTTTTTTCCTGAAATCGGCATGGATGCCTACTCTCCCATTGCCACCGTTATCCTGGGGGGTTTGCTCTTGTCTACACTCCTGACGTTAGTGGTGGTGCCAGTGGTGTACTCGCTTATTGACGATGGTTTGGAATGGTTGAAACGAGGCGATCGCCATCAGCGTCAACTTAAACGCGAACGACAATACGCAGATCCCTTGGAAGAAGAGGCGATGACCAAGGTGGGATAGGTAACATGGAGGTGGAGACTCCTTTGGGAGTGGCGTTGTGCGATCGCTTTCTCCGAGAGTGATCAGGACAAATAAACTTACTTGTCCTAACGTTCCTGGTCAGCGGCGGCAGGTCACTCTTGGGTCATAACCAGGATCTTTATACCGTCCGCTGCACCAGGGTTGTTGTGCTGCGCTACTGACCATACATCGCTAATCTGCCGTCTCTAAATACTCTTGTTCCAGTATTCTAAACCAGTCAAGATCACGTCCTCTAACCACTGCTTGAAACGTTCTAATAGGTTTTCTTCTTCATCTGCATAGGAAAACTGAAATGGGGAATCCGTCAAAGACTGAATATCACTGATATTACGCTCGCCTTCTTCGGAATTGTCCCTGTGATAAGCACAGGCAGTACATACAAGCAATCCTCGGTACTCATGCCCTAGAACATGAAATGAAATGAGAACTGCTGTTGATGCCTCTACATTTATAACTAATTGAATCCAAGTGTGATAGTTCCGAAGATTGGCAAAGTATCCCAACTGTTTAGCTGCTTCTACGACTTGGTATCGATGGTAATATGAGCGCGGATCGCCAGCAGGAGCAGAGATTGCAAAAACTTGTGCATCATCCACAAAACTCTGGACAGACAGTTTAATCTCATCAGCAACATCTTGTAAACGATTAGAAGCTATAGCAAACAATTTTGAAGCAAAGCTTTCAGCTTTCTTGCACCGTTCCTGAATAGACGCTGACTGATTTTGTTTCAACTTTTCAGCAATGGAAGAAATAATTACCTGAGTACGTCGTGCTTCTGACAGTACTTGCTCTGACAAACCAAGGCTCCTCAAGAAAGCTTGCTTTTGACTCTTAGCAAACAAATTAATTAAACTGGATAAATCACCTTGATCTGCTTCTTCTAAAGCCGTAATATATTCTGCTCGATCATCACGAGTAAGAATTAAAGGAAACCAACTAGCTTGGATAAATACTAAACTTGCTAAACAACGAGCAACACGGCCGTTCCCGTCTTGAAATGGGTGAATTTGTGTAAATCGATGATGTAACCATGCAGCTTCAATTTCAGGAGGAATTTTTTGATCACGATGTTGGTGATGCAACGCAATTAGTGTATCCATCTCAGATGAAACCTGCTCTGGAGGGCAGTACTCTTGAACAGAACCATCTGGTCGCAGAGGATTATTAGGCTGACGTTTCCAGTCACCTCTAATTAAAGAAACACGAAATATCTTGTCTGTAATTGGATCGAGGGCTTCTGTACTGTCTTGACTCTGAGTTAGAAGTTGATGCAATTGTTTAATGTAGAAAGTTGATAATGTCCTCTGTCCGCCTACAAAATCAAACAATCCTTCGATCGCAGCTTCTTGGTCTTTAATAAGAGAAACCACCTGCTTGACCGGACGATCTGTAGCTCCATGAGGAATTAGTGCTTCATTAATCCCCTGCTCGATCAGTAAACGAGTGATACCTCGATCTATTGTATACAAGCGCTCAATGATTCCAGTTTCAATAGCTATTTCTCTACGTAACTTCTCGCTAAAAGTTTGAAACTCGCCAGATTGACGCAAACGATCTGCTTGTTCATTCCAAACAGTTACAAGTGGGGGCAACTCGGAACTTGCTAATTTTTTCCAGTCTAACGGTAAATTTTGTATAGGTTGCCACAACATAAATGCTTACTTACACCAACACTCAGAAAGCATTGTAGCAATACTGAATACAGACCGTCCTTCCTGATTGACTGACAAAACTCAAACAGCCCTCACCCCAACCCCTCTCCCAGAGCGGGAGAGGGGCTTTCGACCCAAGAACCTGGTTTGAAGTCCCTTCTCCCCTTTTGGGAGAAGGGATTTAGGGA
>JAYKIC010000273.1:0-4495 GCA_035284985.1 Leptolyngbyaceae cyanobacterium | reverse complement strand
TCCCTAAATCCCTTCTCCCAAAAGGGGAGAAGGGACTTCAAACCAGGTTCTTGGGTCGAAAGCCCCTCTCCCGCTCTGGGAGAGGGGTTGGGGTGAGGGCTGTTTGAGTTTTGTCAGTCAATCAGGCACGACAGTGTGGGGTTTCGCACCCCACACTGCCATTTTTGTACTTAACAAATCTGACTACCGCTATATTGGCCCAGGAAGAAACAACAAGCAGCACCTTGATTTGGGAAGGCTACGCCTTTTTGCTATGCCCATTGGGCGATCGCCCCATTTTGGGTTTTAGATTTTGGATTTTGGCGGGCGATTTCCCAATGGGAAGGCGACGCTAACGCTCCCTTCGTCGTAGTGTTGGGCGATCGCATCAAGCAATTAATTTGGAGCAGGGAAAGCGCGATCGCCCTTGAGGTAAAGTTACACCTACTATCGGGTTCCCCTGGGTCTCGCGGGAACACTAGGACGTGAGTCCAGTCCAACCTAACCCCATCCATCTTGGCGGCAAATCCCCCCCTAAAATTACGGTTCACCCCATCCCGATCGCGCCCCTGCACTTCGTACACTGTAAACATTAACAGACACCATTAAGGCATCGGGATGGGTCAGACCGATCACGGGGTGGTTCGGAAACCCCCCCTTCATGGGACTGAGCTAGAGCAGCAGTATATAAGGTGGAGAATTTTTGTCTCTGTTTGGGGACGTGCAGACCCTAGCTTGTTTGTTGAATAGCAGCCAATATAATTTGCAGCACCTCACCCTGGTGACTCACACCGAGTTCGAGGGTGTCTCCACGGACATTCCCTGGAAACCGCTGCCACTCAACTTAATTTTTTGTACTTGATTCGTAGATTGTAGTAGACCGGAGTAATAGAACGATATGGCAAAAGTTGTAGGGATTGACTTAGGTACAACAAACTCCTGTGTGGCGGTGATGGAAGGGGGCAAGCCCACCGTTATCGCTAATTCAGAGGGGTTCCGCACGACTCCCTCTGTGGTGGCTTACGCGAAGAATGGCGATCGCCTCGTCGGTCAAATCGCCAAGCGTCAAGCCGTCATGAACCCAGAAAACACCTTTTATTCCGTCAAGCGCTTCATCGGTCGCCGCCATGACGAAGTTGGCACTGAAACCACTGAAGTCGCTTACAACGTCCTCAAAGAAGGTGGCAACGTTAAAATTGATTGCCCTAATGCCGAGAAGAAGTTCGCACCAGAAGAAATTTCTGCCCAAGTTCTACGGAAACTAGTAGATGATGCCAGCACCTACTTGGGCGAAACTGTCACCCAAGCCGTGATTACCGTACCTGCTTACTTCAACGACTCCCAGCGTCAAGCCACCAAAGATGCTGGAAAAATTGCTGGGGTAGAAGTCCTGCGGATTATCAACGAGCCAACCGCCGCATCCCTAGCCTACGGTTTGGACAAGAAGAGCAACGAAACCGTTCTGGTATTTGACCTGGGGGGTGGTACCTTCGACGTATCCATCCTGGAAGTCGGTGACGGTGTATTTGAAGTACTAGCCACCTCTGGGGACACTCACCTGGGTGGGGATGACTTTGATAAAAAGATTGTGGACTACTTGGCCGCAGAATTCCAAAGAAACGAGGGTATTGACCTGCGGAAGGACAAGCAAGCCCTCCAGCGTTTAACGGAAGCGGCTGAAAAGGCCAAGATTGAGTTGTCCAGTGCGACCCAATCGGAAATCAACCTGCCCTTCATCACCGCCACCCAAGATGGTCCCAAGCATTTGGACATGACCCTCACCCGTGCGGAGTTTGAGAAGCTTTGCTCTGATTTGATTGATCGTTGCCGCATCCCCGTGGAGAATGCCCTACGGGATGCCAAATTAGACAAAGCGGCCATTGATGAGGTGGTGATGGTTGGGGGGTCCACCCGGATTCCTGCGGTTAAAGATTTGGTGAAGCGGGTTTTGGACAAAGATCCAAACCAGTCGGTAAACCCTGATGAGGTGGTAGCCGTTGGTGCCGCGATCCAAGGTGGGGTATTGGCGGGTGAAGTTAAGGATATCCTGTTGCTGGACGTAACGCCCCTATCCTTGGGTGTGGAAACCTTGGGCGGCGTGATGACCAAGATTATTCCCCGCAACACTACTATTCCCACCAAGAAGTCGGAAGTGTTCTCCACCGCTGCTGATGGTCAGAGCAATGTGGAAATCCACGTCCTCCAGGGTGAGCGGGAAATGGCCAGTGACAACAAGGATCTAGGTGTGTTCCGCTTAGATGGCATTCCCCCCGCACCCCGTGGTGTGCCTCAAATTGAAGTCACCTTTGACATTGACGCAAACGGGATTTTGAACGTGAGCGCCATGGATAAGGGCACGGGCAAGAAGCAGTCCATTAGCATTACAGGTGCATCCACGCTGCCCGACGATGAAGTGGATCGGATGGTGCGGGAAGCCGAACAAAATGCGGCGGCGGATAAGGAGAAGCGGGAGAAAATCGATCTCAAGAATGAGTGTGATTCCTTAGTGAACCAAATCGAGAAGCAGTTGGGCGAGTTGGGTGACAAGGTACCTGCGGATGACAAGGCCAAGGTTGAAGGGCTAGTCAAGGAGTTGAAAGATGCGATCGCCAGCGACGACTTCGACAAGATGAAGGCCATGCGCGAAGAGATTCAGCAGGCTTTCTACGCCATCAGCCAAAGCTTGTACCAGGATGCGGGAGCCGCTGCCCCTGATATGGGTGCGCCCGGTGGGGACGCTCCCGGTGGTGGCTCTGCTAGCGGTGGCGGTGACGATGATGTCATCGACGCTGAGTTTTCTGAGCCTGACAATAAGTAGAACTCTATGTAGAACAAGGGTGGGCAGTGCCCACCCTACGGTTTTTCCTTCAGTTGGGTAATTGAGAGGATGGCGATCGCCTTTTTTGGGAAGGGGCGATCGCTCACTCACCACCAGCGCCAAAATACGGTCATCCCCCAGCCAGTGTTCCATCACCCAACCAAAGCAGAGGGACACCAAAATTTGGGGCAGTACGATAAAGAAATTAAAGATGCCGAAATACGTCCCCTCACTCCCCTTGGGCAAGGTACCCGACAGCAGCGCATAGGGCATGGCTAGCACACTGGCCCAGGTCATCCCAATCCCAAGCATGGGAATCAATAATAGGGATGGGGTATGAATCCAGGCGATCGCCATCAAACTCACCGCCCCGCAAAGCAAACTCAAACCATGGGTCAACTGCTTGCTGGTGCGACGAGCTAGGATAGGTAGCAAAAATGAAAAACCAACACAGGCTAGGTTGTAGGCGGCAATGCAAACCCCTGCCCATTCAATCCCCTTACCATAAAGGACGGACCCGGCAGCCGTGGCCCCAAAAATATTCCGGGCTACGGCTGGGGGAAAATAAAGAAAGAAACAAAACAGACCAATCCAGGTGAAAAGCTGGACCCAGGCCAGTTGTGCCATGGTGGTGGGTAGGTTCAGGAGCGATCGCCAAATGGCCTGCCCTATCTTGGGCCAACTCCTATGTTCCGCCTGCTGCTGTTCCAATTTTCCCAAATCGGCGGGGGGATGTTCCTCCGTCGTGAAAACCGTCCATAGATAGAATGGTCCCCAAGTAAACAATGGCCCCGGTATAAAAGGCAATTCCCACCGCCAGCGGCACGCTGTGGGGACCACCACTGGATTCTGGCACCTTAAAGACATGGCTCAAAATCCAAGGCAAGAGGGATGCCGAGACCAACCCTAGACCAATCATCAAGCTTTGAACCGCAAATCCCTGGGTGCGCTGATGTTCCGGTAACAAATCCCCCACAAAGGCGCGAAACGGCTCCATGCTAACATTGTTGCTAGTATCCAAAATCCACAACAGCAAAACCGCCATCCAAAGAGTGGACACGCTGGGCATGATAATGATGGCGATCGCCGCTAACACGGCCCCCACTAAAAAGTAAGGTCGCCGCCGCCCCAGTCGGGTCCACGTCAGATCACTAAGGTTGCCAATGATGGGTTGCACAATTAATCCGGTAACAGGGGCAGCAATCCACAAAATTGGAATGCTGTGGGCATTGGCCCCCAGATATTCAAAAATGGCGCTCATATTGGCCATTTGTAAGCCCCAGCCAAACTGAATTCCCAAGAAGCCCACATTCATATTCATCAACTGAATGAAGGAGAATCCATTGCGGCGATCGTCCGACTGGTCCCCCGCAGTCTGAACGGTCACGCCGTTGGCAGTAAGATGGGTTTCTGAGAGCTTCTGCATAAGCAAGATTAATAAAGGTGAAGGCAGTACAAACAACCCTTGGGAATGGTCACAAAATAAAATCTGAACTTTTTTGTTGGGGATCTCTCTACAACGTTCTCCCCAATGTTTTCCATTCCTTAGGATTGCCTTTTCCTGTTCATGCTAAACAGCCTATTGGCAAGCATCATCTATCGCAAGTCTGCTTCTGCCACGATGGAAAGTAAGCAATCTGGGGGGGCATCAACCTAAAGATATAAATATTAGGGCGATGATTGATGCTTACGGCAAAC
>JAYKIC010000272.1:0-3924 GCA_035284985.1 Leptolyngbyaceae cyanobacterium | reverse complement strand
GCAGTGGCAGCGGCATGGCCCCTGTGGGCCAATACCGGACTTGCGACGATGGCGATCGCCTCCGGGTTAGGCATTGCCACAGGTTCGATCCTACAGGCCATGGTCGGTGCGTTTTTGATTCGCCGTTGGATTAGCTCCCAGCATCTTTTTGCCAATGCCCCTAACGTAGCCAAGTTTACAGGTATTGAATTATTAAGCTGCACCGTTAGTCCCACCTTTGGGGCCACCACGATGTATCTCTGTGGGTTTATCTCCGGTCAAAACTATCTGATCAGTTGGCTGACCTTTTGGCTAGGGGATGCCATTGGCGTGTTGGTTATTGCACCGCTACCGTTGATCTGGGTGCAACACTGGCTAAGTCAGCGCCATGTTGGCACCCAGGCCCCCAAACCACAGGTAACGTTTTTCCAAGGGCGATCGCTCCAATCCAAGGTAGAAATAGGTCTATGGGCCATCTCCCTGCTAAGTGTGGGGATGGTGGCGTTTGGGTTTGGTTATCCCGTGGAATATTTGCTGATTCCGCTGCTGGTGTGGTCAGCCTTTCGCGCTAGCCAACGGTTTGTGGCGATCGCGATTCTACTCGTAACCGCGTTGGCGATCGCCGGAACCATCCACGGCACCAGTTCCTTCAATCGTGAAACCCTGAACGAATCCCTGCTGCTGCTGCAAACCTTTGTGGGTACCGTTACCGTCACCACCCTCATCCTTTCCGCCGTCATCATCGAGCGCGAACAAGCCAAAACCCGCTTAGAACGAGCCAATGAAGACTTAGAAGCTAAAGTTGAAGAACGGACCGCCGCCTTACAACATTCCAAGGAACTGGCTGAGGTAGCCAGTCGCGCCAAGAGCGAGTTTTTAGCCAACATGAGCCATGAACTCCGCACACCACTCAACGGCATTCTAGGCTATGCCCAAATTCTCAGCCGCGCCCAAAGCTGGGGCGAAAAAGAGCGCAAGGGCATCAGTATTATCCATCACTGTGGTTCCCATCTATTGACCTTGATTAACGACATCTTGGATATCTCTAAAATTGAGGCCCGTCGGCTAGAACTGACTCCCCACCCCACTCACCTGCCAGCCTTAATCCAAGGCATTGCCGAAATGGTCAGCATCCGTGCCGAACAGAAAGGAATTGAATTTATTTATCAGCCCGATGTCAGCCTACCTGATGTAGTAGAGGTGGACGAAAAGCGGTTACGTCAAGTATTAATTAATTTGTTAGGTAATGCTATCAAATTTACCGACCAGGGCAAGGTCATTTTCAAGGTCGAGGGGTTGCCTAGGGAGGAACCCTTCAACCCCAATCACCCAGACCCCAATCATCACGGTAGGAATAAGGGGGATCAGCCCCCGCCCACCCATGCCCATTTGCGCTTTCAGGTGGAAGATACGGGAACAGGCATGGAACCGGATGTGCTCGAAAAAATCTTTCAACCCTTTGAGCAAGTCAATGATTCCCAGCGCAATTCTGAAGGGACTGGGTTGGGATTGGCCATTAGTCAGACCATTGCCCAACTGATGGGGAGTCGCATTCAAGTCCAGAGCCAACTGGGAGTTGGCAGTACCTTTTTCTTTGATGTCAACCTACCCCTTTCCACCGAATGGCAAACCGTAGGCTCCACTCAAATGGCAGATGGTTTAATCGGCTACGAAGGGAAAAAGCAAACCCTTTTGGTGGTGGATGACAAATGGGAAAATCGTTCTGTACTCGTGAATTTGCTGGAACCCCTAGGATTTACGATGGTTGAGGCAGAAAATGGTCAGGATGGCTTAGCCAAAGCAAGGGAAATTCGGCCCAATCTGATCATTACCGATATTTTGATGCCAGAGATGAATGGGTATGAATTGTTGAAGCAGATCCGGCAAAGTGAAGGGCTAAAAGATATCCCAGTCATCGTTTCTTCCGCCTCTGTATCGGCGATGGATCAGCAGCACAGCCTTGATGCAGGGGGCAATGATTTTTTAGTGAAACCAGTGGAAGCCAACGACTTATTCCAAATGCTGCTCCAATATTTACCACTAACTTGGACTTATCAATCGGCAGCCTCAGATGCACTCAAACCCCGGCCAGACTGGAAGTCTGGCCCTCTTTCATCTCGTGTATTTGTATTACCTCCCAAAAGGGATTTGGAGCAATTGCTCCAATTAGCCCAACAGGGTCGGCTAAAAAAGCTGATGGTAATGGCAAAAGAATTGGAACAACGGGATTCCCAATATGTGCCCCTCGTCCAACATCTTCTGGAGTTAGGCCAAAGTTTTCAAGTGGCCCAATTAGAAACGGTGCTTCAACAGTTACTCAATCAAGATTCTGGTGATCGGGTGGTGGGCCATGGCTAAGAATTCACTGATTAATTTGTTGATTAATCCTGTTTATTAACCCTAATCGACTTTGCTTAAAATGCCCCTTTAGTTAAATTCTCTTGAAAGTATTCTCTTTACCCAAGATAGGCTAGTGATTACCAATCATCGTTCAGTTCAAACTATGACATTGTTACAAAATTGGGAACCCGTTCTAGAACCCCCTCTAATTTTGGTGGTTGATGATACGCCAGCCAATCTAGAAGTAGTGGCTGATGCGCTAGATGATGCGGGATGGGAAGTGGCGATCGCCACCAGTGGTGAACGGGCTATTAAGCAAGCAAATATCAGTGAACCAGATCTGATTTTGCTGGATGTGATGATGCCGGGTATAGACGGATTTGAAACCTGTCATCGCCTCAAAGCTGATCCGCTCACCCGCGATATTCCCATCATTTTTATGACCGCATTATCGGATACCACCGATAAAGTGATGGGGTTTAATTTGGGGGCGGTGGACTATATCACCAAACCGTTTCAAGAGGCTGAATTGATTGCCCGTGTTAGCACTCAACTGAAGTTGCATCAACTGAATCAAACCTTGGAATATCAGGTTGAACAACGCACGGCTGAGCTAAAGGCGGCACTCCAAAAGATCCAGCAGTCTCAGATGCAGTTAGTCCAATCGGAAAAAATGGTGGTTCTGGGACAACTGGTAGCTGGTGTGGCCCATGAAATCAATAATCCGGTTAATTTTATCCACGGCAATTTGGCCCATGTGCAGGACTATACTGACGATATACTGGCCTTCATTGAGCTTTATCAACAACATAAGGAGCATTGTCCACCGGAACTTCAGCAGGCTCTAACTCAGTTGGATTTGGAATTTATTCAAGAGGACTTACCGAAAACCCTCGGTTCCATGAAAGTTGGCACTAAGCGAATCTGTGAAATTGTGCGATCGCTCCGCAATTTTTCCCGTGTGGATGAGGCAGAATGTAAGGCGGTGGATATTCATGAAGGCATTGATAGCACACTTCTGATTCTCCAACATCGCCTCAAAGCTAAAGGGGAACTGCCAGAAATTGAAGTGATTCGAGACTATGGTTCATTACCGTTGGTAGAGTGTTTTGCCGGATCATTAAACCAGGTTTTTATGAATATTTTAGCGAATGCCATTGATGCTCTCGATGAATGCCATGATTTGTGTGAACAGTCGGATGTTCCCCGGCAGTCCAGTCAAATTATAGTGCGGACTAAGGTGGTGAATGATCAATGGGTACAGATTGCGATCGCTGACAACGGTTTTGGTATCCCCGAAGCCATTCAACAACGAATTTTTGATCCATTTTTTACAACTAAACCTGTTGGAAAAGGAACGGGAATGGGTATGTCTATTAGTCATCAAATTATTACAGAAAAGCATAGGGGCACACTGATCTGTAACTCTATTCCTGGTCAAGGGGCAGAGTTTATTATTCAGATTCCGACACGTCAATGGTTGATTGACTGACAAAACTCAAACTACCCTCACCCCAACCCCTCTCCCAGAGCGGGAGAGGGGCTTTCGACCCAAGAACCTGGTTTGAAGTCCCTTCTCCCCTTGTGGGAGAAGGGATTTAGGGA
>JAYKIC010000271.1:0-6605 GCA_035284985.1 Leptolyngbyaceae cyanobacterium | reverse complement strand
CAGACGCAGCGATCGCCCCCCTTTCCCTGCTGGGGCAGTTTAGGCCATTCTAGAGAAGGTTGAAGATCTGCAACCTGCCCTAATACCACCACCCGCCATCATGGACCTTCTTGCTGCCTTGCGATCGCGCCAACTCACCCATCAACCCGAACTGCGGTTAACGGCCTGTCATTTAACGGAGTTTCCCCCAGAAATTTTGGACTTGGCCGATTCCCTGGAATTTTTGAACCTGTCGGATAATCAAATTAGCCGCTTACCCGATGACGTTGGCCGACTCAAAAAATTACGGATTGCGTTTTTTAATAATAATCAGTTTGAGGAATTCCCAGAGGTGCTGGCCCAATGCCCCAACCTAGCCATGGTTAGCTTTAAGGGAAATCGGCTGCAAACGGTGGCAGAGACAGCGTTATCCCCCACCCTTCGCTGGTTAATTCTCACCAATAATCAGTTGGAAGTGTTACCAAAATCGATTGGTAGGCTGGAACGATTGCAGAAGCTGATGTTGGCGGGCAATCGGTTGCGATCGCTCCCTCCAGAATTAGCCCACTGCGCCAATTTGGAACTGGTGCGGTTAGCCGCCAATCAACTGACAGCATTCCCCGATTTCTTACTCGATCTTCCCCGATTATCTTGGATCGCCTTGGCGGGAAATCCCTTTTGTGAAGCGATCGCGGCTTCCCGCCCCGCCCAAGTTTTACCCACGCTTCCCTGGGATCAGGTGGAATTCGGGGACGTTCTAGGCCAAGGTGCATCAGGGGTCATCTACAAGGGTCGCCTCAAGTCCCCAATTAGTGCCGCCATTCCCACCAGAGAGGTGGCGGTCAAACTATTTAAGGGGGAGATGACCAGCGATGGGTCGCCATTGGACGAGATGCAGACGTGCATGGCGGCAGGTACCCACGCCCATTTGATCACGGCGATCGCCCAAGTCACCCATGCCCCCAATAACCAAGCTGGGTTGGTGCTACCCTTTGTGCCCGATGACTACACGAATTTGGGCGGCCCCCCTAGCCTAGAGAGCTGTACACGGGACACGTATCCAGCGGACAAGAGGTTTCCGATCGCTACGGTGGTGGAAATTGCGCGGGGAATTGCGGTGGCGATCGCCCACCTTCACCAAAATGGCATCCTCCATGGCGATTTATACGCCCATAATATCTTGGTGAATCCCCAGGGCCATGCACGCATTGGCGACTTCGGGGCCGCATCGGTTTACGACCCCAGTGATCCAACCAGGGGACCGGGGCTAGAACGGCTAGAATCAAGGGCTTTTGGCTGTTTATTGGAAGACTTACTGGATCGGGGTGTGGTGGCATCAGAGGCGGAAGCTCAGACCGCCAAAAATCTCCAGCGCTTACAGGCCGATTGTATGCAGCCCTCGTCTCGGTTACGGCCATCATTTTCCCGTATCGGTGAAATACTGGACGCGATCGCCCCCACTGGCGACGAACAGGCACGGTGAGGGGCGATTTCTGGTCAGATACGATTGTTAAGGGTTGCTTCCAGGCATCTCTTCAAATTCAGGTAGCCAAGGGATATCCGTTATCCCCGGCTCATAACCAAGTTGCTTGATCAAGGTCGTAACCTGGCCGCGATGATGGGTTTGATGGTTGAACATATGAGTGACCAATGTCCAAGTGGGAAGAATACGGGTTTTACCATCTATATTGCTAGTGTATTCAAACGGAGTTTGCAGCCATTCAGAAGACAAATTCTGAGTCCAGAGTAGAATTTGCTGATCCGTTGCGAGTCTTTCCCCGCGTAGTTCCTCAAAATCTTCGTATAGCTCCTGACCGATGATTTTTACTGTAAAAGGTTCTTTAATAAATCTTCCCATCCATGCTTTGTCACCGTATAAAATATGATTTAAGGTGCCATGGATAGATTTGAAGAAGGCCCCTAAATCATTCTTCCGATCATGATCAGGAATCTCGGAACAAACCCTATAAATTTTCCATTCATCCACTGATTATACTTGGCCATTAACTCGAAGTAATTACCCGGTTTCATATTAATTCCTATTCAGGACTGCCCATAAATTTATATACCTATTGAAGCTCATTAATTAGTGTTTGAGCATAAGTAGCACAGTCATCATTTTGATCTTGGCAAACCTGCAAATATTTACGGTAAGCATTTAATGCTTCTTCTTTCCGGTCTAGCTCTTCTAAAATAAGACCTGTGCGGAGCCATATGACAGGATTATTAGGTTCTCTTTCAGATGCCTCTTGCAGCTTTGTTAGAGCTTCCTCCTTTTTCTGTAAGGAGTCCTGGTAATTACCATCCTCTTCTAGTGCATATGCTTCACCAAGTAAGTCGTCTTGTTCTTCAAGAATAAGTGGAACAGATTTTAGCTCTCTTTGAGCTGCTTCAGGCAGGGCAACCACACTGTAGTAGTTGACAATATCGACTGCCCACTGTCTTAAATTCTGATTTTCAGATGTAGGTTTCTCATTTAAAATGGCAGTAGCAAGTTGAATATAGCTGAGTTTAAGTTCCTGATCTTTCAAAGAAGTATTCACAACATTGCCAACAATAGCAATTACTGTAGGAATAAGTATACTGGCAATTAAATTACTAAGTATCTGAACCTTCTGCCAGCTAGCTGGTAAATTGCTGGGCTTATCATCTGACATAGCCTAGAAACTCCTATGAAAATTAACATTTAGTTCACTAAGTCAAGAAAATTTATACCTTCCAGAAAGCAAGGTATAGATGAAGCACTAACCGACTCAAATTAACAGCGGTAGATAATCTTGAACTTAGCACTAGTTCCTTGTATGCGTCCGCTTCTTTTGAATGGTCAGGCTGTGACGAATTACGTCTCTTTTAATACTCTGGATTCTGAGGATAATGAGTAAATAAGAGAAATTGTAGTCGCTAGATAATTTTTGCTAAGTTTCCAAACGTGCATTGGCAACACAATTCTTAGCATTTATAAGACCTACCAGAAAGGAAGTTGGCTTGAACTCGTAAGCTCTAGTTTATTAATTTTTCACTGCTCGTTAGACCTCTATTTCCCTGCTCATAATGTCCTTGGCGTTTACCTTAAATTAGGTAACAACGCTATAGTATAATCCCCTTTTCTAACGGTCACAGTGGTTGTTTAATATTTGTTTATTAGACCTGTCCGAGAATTGGGGTGGAGTAGCCGCTGCACGGCTATTCCACCCCAATTCTCGGACGACTCTATTAGGTGTTAATCCAAGGTTACTCTTTTTCTCAAAACCGGGGCTGGAAGTTGCGTAACCGCAGGGCATTTGTTACCACTGAAACTGAACTAAAGGCCATTGCCGCCCCGGCAAGAATGGGATTAAGCAACCAACCAAAGAGGGGATACAGCACCCCAGCGGCGATCGGGATTCCGGCAACGTTATACATAAAGGCAAAGAACAGATTTTGGCGAATGTTGTTCATGGTGGCGCGGGAGAGTTGGATAGCGGTGACGATGCCGTGGAGGTCGCCGGAAATTAAGGTGATATCACTGGCGGCGATCGCCACATCGGTCCCGGTGCCAATGGCAATGCCCACACCGGCTGGGGCCAAGGCGGGAGCATCATTGATGCCATCCCCCACCATCGCCACCACTTTGCCGTTTTGTTGGAGTTGTTCAATTTGGGCCGCTTTCTGATCGGGGCGCACTTGGGCGATAACGTGACCAATGTTGACTTCGGCGGCGATCGCTTCCGCCGTTCGTTGGTTATCCCCAGTCAGCATCACCACTGTCAACCCCATGCGTTTCAGTAACCGGATCACTTCGGCAGAAGAGGGTTTTACCGCATCGGCGATCACCATAATCGCCTCTAACTGCCCCTCCACCGCTAGACCAATCACAGTTTTGCCGGAATGTTCCCACTCGGTCCACTGAGCTTGGAGAGGGGCGGTGTCAATGGCCAATTCCTGTAACCAGCGTTGGGTGCCCAGGTGGACCTGCTGCCCCAGGACAGAGCCTTGCACCCCACTGCCCGCGATCGCCTCAAAATCCACCACTTCATCATGGCCCAAGGACACCTCCTGCTTCTGGGCGTACTCCACCACCGCCTCCGCTAAGGGATGTTCAGAATTACGCTCTAGCAACGCCGCCAGCTTTAGCAAGCGTTGCTCGTTGCCATTAGCCGTCCCGCCAGTGGTGACGTAGTGTGTCACCGTGGGTTTCCCTTCAGTAATCGTGCCTGTTTTATCCAACACGATGGTTTGAATTTTATGAGCCAGTTCTAAACTATCGGCCCCTTTAATCAAAATGCCGTTTTCTGCGCCCTTGCCCGTACCGACCATGATGGACGTAGGGGTGGCGAGTCCGAGGGCACAGGGACAGGCGATAATCAACACCCCCACCATCGGCAGCAGAGCCAAGGTGATGTCACGGGTGATGGCAAACCAGAGAATGAAGGTGAGGAGGGCGATCGCCATCACCGTCGGCACAAACCAGCTCGTCACCTGATCCGCCAACTTTTGAATCGGCGCTTTCGATCCCTGGGCCTGCTGCACCAGTTTGACGATTTGAGCCAAAAAGGTATCTTTACCCACTCGCGTGGCCCGAAAGGTAAAACTTCCGGTTTTATTAATGGTGGCCCCAATCACTTCATCCCCCGCCGCTTTCGTCACTGGCGCACTTTCCCCCGTCACCATCGACTCATCCAGGGTAGCGGTGCCTTGCAGCATTTCCCCATCCACGGGAATTTTTTCGCCGGGACGCACCCGAATCACATCACCCACCATCACCTCAGTAATGGGAATATCCATATCTTGGCCATCCCGCACCACCCGCGCCGTTTTAGCCTGCAAGCCCATCAATTTACGAATCGCTTCCGATGTTTTGCCCTTGGCCCGATGTTCGAGCGATCGCCCCAGCAAAATCAGGGCAATAATCACCACCGCCGCCTCATAGTAAACATCTGGCTTTAATCCCCGATCGAGGAACCATTGGGAAAAGAAGGTGGGAAATAGGGAATACAGGAAGGCGGTCCCGGTGCCAACAGCCACCAACGTATCCATCGTTGCCGATCGATGCTGAAGCGCCTTCCACGCATTGATAAAAAACGATCGCCCCGCCCACCCCATCACCGGGATACTCAGCCCTAGCTGTAACCAAGGATGATGCAACCACATGGGGATAAACGGGATAGGCAACCCCGTCATCATCGGTAGCGATCCCACCACCAAAATGCCAGCAACCGTTAGGCTAAAGATCACTTTTCCCATGAGTTGGCGACTTTCGGCTTGGCGTTCTGCCTCCGCCTCATCCTGCTCGGTGGCAAAGTCCTCCGATTCTAGTACCTGAGCGCCGTACCCCGCCGCCTCAACTGCGGACTCAATCGCTCCGGTCCCCACTTTGGTGGGATTAAACGTGACCGTAGCCTGTTCCGCACCAAAATTGACCGCACAAGCCTCAACGCCCGATACATTATTGATAGCGGTTTCCACTGAACGGGCACAGGAAGCACAACTCATGCCACGTAACCGAAAGGTTTGGGTTTGCATATAGCCTATTCTCCCTTGTTCAAGAATGATCAGGATGGATCGGGCAGTGCTGCTAGATACGGAGAGAGACTCGATCCAAATCACTTATTTTCTAGTATTAACTCTCTAGTCGGCTGGAGAGTCAAGGCTGCAACTAACCGTTTGTAACAGGTTGTGGTGAGGATAATCCGTAGGGGTTCTTCGATAATTTTTTGAGCCAAGTTTCAAAGTTCGTCGTCGGAACTATCGAATACGCTTGTGAGCCAGTCATCGAATTGCTCGGTGGTCATTGCAGGGGTTTGCTTTATCTCGGTCAGGGCAGCGGTCAGAACTTGGGCTACTTTGGGGTCGTAGTCGGGGTGCGATGGCGCAACGCCACTCCGAAAGGAGTATCGCTCAATCACATCGAGCGCCATTTCTTTGAAATCACTGAGGAGCGATCGCATTACGCTCTTCATCTTTTCCATATCCTTACCCTGACTGAGCATTTTGTCTTGGTCTTGCTTAAACCGCTTGCTGTAAATTGGGCGCAACATCAGATTCCAAGCGGCTCAAATAGCTCATCAACACTGTCACACTGAACCAGATTTTTTCCAGCATCGGTATCTTCAAAGGCTCTCCGAGTGGTTTCGTTGGGAATTTTTACGCCTTCCATCAGTTCCAACACCATTTCGGTAAAGTAGGTTCCAACTTGCCGTTCTACTTCATCCCAGCTAACGGTGGATTCTGGCAGCAAGTCTGGTGCTGGTGCCACGGCAATATCCGAGGTCGGTGACTCTGAAGCTTGTGGTGTGCCAAACTTGAACCGTTCCCCCTCATGGGCCGCGATCGCATCTAGGGCGAGGTCATACTCCTTTTCCAATGGTTCAAATTGATCCACTAACTCAGGCAGTTCGCAAATGGACTCAGGAAACCGCTGGGCGATCGCATTCAGTTGTTCTTGCAAGGCTTGGGGCAAAGCAGTTCCCAGACGACTGAGGGCCGTCAGAAATGCGTCGAGGGTAAGGGTATCATCATGGGCTGATTGACTGACAAAACTCAAACTACCCTCACCCCAACCCCTCTCCCAGAGCGGGAGAGGGGCTTTCGACCCAAGAACCTGGTTTGAAGTCCCTTCTCCCCTTGTGGGAGAAGGGATTTAGGGA
>JAYKIC010000270.1:0-5816 GCA_035284985.1 Leptolyngbyaceae cyanobacterium | reverse complement strand
CACCTCGGTTAATGTCACCTGCCGCACGGACTCCGTTGCCGAACGGTAATTCAGCATGATCTGATAATCCACGGCCCCGGTGCTTTGGTAGCCCCCATACTGGCCGGGGAAAACGCGCAACAGAATCGCATCCCCTAACTGAATTTCTTCAAACTCGGTTTTTTCAGCTTCCAGCCCTTCGTCCTTCAAATAGGTCAGGGCCGCCGCTAAGGAAAGGGACACGGGTTGGGCTTGGACGTTATTACAAAAATGGAGCCGGGGCCAATTTTGCGGCGGCGGCGTAGGCACTGAAACTAAATTAGTACGCCGCACTACCCCAGAGGGGTCTTGGGGAAAATCGGCAAATCCCACGCGGTTATCCGGGGTGCCAGGGGCCGGGGCCACCCCCGGCGAGACTTCACTACTGAGCAGACAACCCGTGATGATGCGATCGCTCCCCGCCACCACATCCTGCAAGCGATCGCGCCCCGCCTCATCGCCCTGGGGCACATCCCGTGCAATATCCAGGGCAATCACCCGGGGATTGTAGGTGAGTAGTGTAGTCAACAAATCCGCAACGGTGCCATCATGGAGAGGAAACTCATTGAGCCTTTGAATATCCGTTTCATCTACCCCCACCACCAGGAAGCGATCGTCAATCCCCTCATTCGGTCGCCATCGGATAAAGCGATCGTAGGCCCCCAGCTCAAATGATTCCAGCACCCCCAACTGCCGCATCACAATAATAACAATGCCCAATGCAACACTTGGCAGCACCACACTACCCCAAAAGCGGCGTAAAGGACGCGGGTTGTTCGGATTTGACCCTGCTGAACCCATACCCCCTCTCCTCTCAACCACCTGTGAACCATATTACATCAGCATTTCATCAGTCCCATTTCATCAGTCCCACGATCCCTTTCTATGACTGGGATGCCGCCGCACGGGCACGGGGTGAAGGCGGTACCATCGGTGGTCCTCCATCCTTAGAAAACAAATCGGCCTCCGTTGCGACCATGCCAGACGATTGGGAAGAGGTCGATGCTGACTGATTCACGGATTTCGTCCCCGTTCCGCCAGACCCTGTATCGCCTGATCCTAGATTGCTCGGTTCAGGAATGGCCACCGCTGCCACATTCGCCCCCGATAGGGGCACCGTTTCCAGTTCATTAATTTGGCGATAAAACTTTTGCAGGTAATCTAAATCACCCGTAAAAAAATCTTCCACCATGCGAGGGGTAATCTCCTCTAATGCACCGAGTTTGATAATCACCCGCGACAGAATCAGGACCGTGGCATAGGCTGGATTGGATTTCACCCGTGGATCACGCAGTGGTACAATTTCATCCATCGCCCGTGACAGTCGCATCACGCCATGGCGATGAACAACCCCCGCCTCATCCAAGTATCCCTTTGGCAACGTGAATTCAAACTCAGTTTGCATCATTTAATTCTTTGGAAAGAGTCGATCGCCAATTCTACTTCTTCAATCTCAAATTCATTTGCCCCTGCCTTCAAATCCGAAATCTTATAGCTCACAGGCCATGCCCCAGCAAAGGCGAACCGGGCTTGTTCCTGAGCACCTTGGTCATAAATCACAAGGCGACCATCATAGCGCTGTCCTTTCCCAGATGATTGACCTCGGTCGGAATAGGCCCGATTTTCTCCAGCCCATTCCCCTTCCGATACACTGTGAAACCAATTCCACATGGTCATGGAAATGGTCATACCGCGACGCAAGGTAATATTTTCAGTTTTGAGATTACCTGGAATTTTAGTTCGCATCACCCGCCCTTTTTTGGCTTGGGCCTTCCGTCCCCAAGATTTAGGGGATACTTCCGCAATTTCAATCACCTGCTGAGTTTGCTTAAAACCCTGACACTCCATGAAATAGCCATCAACTGGATCTTTGCTGCCATCCAATTGAATGCCAACAAAAAAACGAGATGAGGTTAAAATCTCAAAATTGAGAGTCATATTTAATGGGGTTCTCTTAGGCTAGCGGTGGGCATTGCTGTTACCCAGGCTCCGGGCTGGGTAACTAAACCTGAGATTCTAGCTCCGATTTAATGTGAGGCAGAGCCTCATTTCTCGTTCCCAGCGCCTCGCTGGGAACGAGAAATGAGAGGCTGGGAATGAGCAACAAGGATCAGGTGAGTGATTAGGCCACACGGTGGAGCGATTCAAAGACTAATTCTACGGTTTCAGTAGATAGGTTAGTACTGCCCGCCTCCAACTTGGTGGACTTATAGCTAGCAGGCATCACCCCAGTCATATTCCACCGAGCCGCCTCATCCCCAGCCTGGTTATACAGAATAATAGAACCCGTTTTCCGCTCACCTTTGGTAATCGTGCCACCCCCCTTAATTGGCTCAGAGTGGGAATCTTCGTACCACTTCATCAGGCGATCGTCTTCTACTGTATCCACATACTCCACCGTCACCTTACCATTACTCGTCCCTGTGACCGTCGCTTGCATTTGGCTAACTCCCCCCTTGGTTACACCAAAAGGCTTTTTATCCCCCGCGACTTCTAAGGTAATCGCAATGCCGCTGACCTTTTTCACAATCAGGTCTTCTAAACCATCAAGCTGCACATAAAACTTTGAACAGGCCAGAATTTCACCTGCTGCCATGATTTCACTCCCTTGTTATCTCAGAGTACATTAAGGTCAAAAATGTCAAATACTGATGCTAGATTACAACAATCCCCTACTTAACTCGATTCACTTGTTCACAAAGTAGCTCAAAGGTTTCAGTGGCTAAATCCTTACTTTCCGCCGTGAAATCAGCGACTTTGTAGGACTTAATCCAAGCGTTCACCAAATTCCACCGCAGAATTTCTTGATCAGCACTGTCGTACCCCACAATGGAGCCATTTTTCCGGTTGTCACTCCACTTGCCATCACCCCCCTCGCTCTTGGGCATCGTAGCTTTCATCCAGTCATAAAAGTCCGTATCCCCTTCACACAAGTAAACTTCAATGGTGACATTGGGGTTTTCTTCAAAACCAGCGGATGTGGTTTGCCACAGGGTTTTGCCATCTTTCGTGGAGGCCAGGGGTTTTTCATGACCCGCTGTTTGCCCGGTAAAGCTCACTTCTTGGACACTCTTGACCATTTTTTCAGTCAGCCCATCAAATTCCACATAGAATCGACTAGTTGGAATGGGTCTTAATTCGGCCATACCCTAAACCCTCTTTCAAAGAACAATTACAACAATAAATTCAGCGTTACTGTGGTTCTAACGTAGGTGGGATTGAGGTACGAAACCTGACAGGATGCTTGAATACATCAAGATTGGTCCTGAACTTGGTGTTCGGTTACGCAAATGTTAACCCAACCTACGCATTTTTTTGTCTTTACTGATTCGGTGCCCATTGGCTAATACGGAAGATGACAAATTCTGCCGGACGGACAGGGCACACGCCGATTTCCACATAGAGGCGACCCATCATCATGGTGTCAGGGGTGTTGAGTTCCCCGTCACATTTGACATAGAACGCTTCTGCGGGGGAACCGCCAAAGAGGGCACCTTCACGCCACAGCCGTTCGAGGAAACTACCGACGGTGCGTTTCACCCGTTCCCACAAGTCCATGTCGTTGGGTTCAAACACGACCCACTGGGTACCAATTTCAATGGATTTTTCAATGTAGCTGATCAGACGGCGGACGCTGATGTAGCGCCATTGAATGTTGTCAGGTTCCACCAAGGTCCGGGCACCCCAGACTTTGTAGCCGCGATTGTAGTTAGCAAAGTTGCGAATACAGTTGATGCCGATGGGGTTGAGGAGTTCTTGTTCCCGCATGTTGGTTTCGTAGGCTAGCCCTAGTACTCCCCTGGGAGTTTCGTTGGCGGGTGCTTTGAATACGCCACGGGATTCGTCCGTGCGGCACCAGATGCCCATCATGTGCCCGCACGGGGGTACCAGGATGGGCCGACCACCGTTGCGGGGATTCGCCACCTGAATCCAGGGATAGTAGAGGGCACCAAACATGGATCGACGGTTAAAGGCAGTGAGCCACTGGGCAACGTGTTGGGGTTTTTGTTCTTGTGGGGGAACGGCTTGGTCGTTGTTTTTGCCCATCTTGACGGGAGGGGCATCGAGGACGGCCATGCGGTAGGCGGGACCGGGGAAGGAGTTTTCACATAGGCTCACCATGGCTTCCATGACACCGTGGACTTGATCCAAATCCATGAGACCGCTTTGGTAGGCCCGCATGAGGTCGGGACAGGCGATCATGGCGACTTCGTCGATTTCAAACAAGCCTTGAATCCCTTGGCGATCGTCCCGCACCCCTTGGATGTCCCGTGCTACTCGCTCTACTGGGGAGATATAGGGTGGGGGGGCGATTTCAAAAGAGCCGTTGGTGGGGCGGCGAGAGAGGGGTTGGCCACTCTGGGAAATGTTATTGATCACGACATATTCGGAGTCGGCGAGGGCGGTGACTACGTAGTCAGCCGTTTCGGTGGCGACTTCGGGGTTCATCGTGAGGTGGGGGAATGGTCCTTCTAGGATGGTGTCTCCTTGACGGACGGTGAGGGTGAAGAATTCTCCGGTGTCGTAGGGCGGCTCGGCATCTTCGGGGGCATCTTCGGGCAAGGGTTTGGGGCCGCTTTCGGTGATGGATACGATGATGCGATCGCCACTCGCAGGTAATGCGGCCATCCCCCCCTCTTGTTCGGGCAATCGCAGATGAACGGCTAGAGAGGGCTTACCGCCTCCGGTCGGTAGGGCTGTGGCAGTTTCCTCAGGGGCGGGGGCGGGGGTTCCAGGTAGCTTGGTGCCAACGCTCACAACCCAGCATCGTCCGCCCCCATTATCGAACCAACCTTTGACCGCGAAGGGCAGATAGGCATCAAATTCAGTAAACCCGTCGGAGCCAGGTTTGGCAAAGTACTCCATGTACTGGCTCCAGTTGGTGATCATCATGGGCTGGAAGAGTTCAGCATCTCCCCGAATATCCTCGGTAAAGCCGACAAACCCAGCGACGCTCATACTAACGCCTGCAATCGGGCGACTGCCTCGATCGACTTCTTCTACGTAGACACCAGGGGCAAAATAGTCTAGAGCCATGAGTCTTTAGTTCTCCGTTACACGTTTATCTGTGAGGAATCTGTGAGGAATCTGTGAGGAAATAGGCCGATACCAAGGACGGAATCATCGCCGCTTGCTAAGACCATTTTTAATCCGTACGGCTAAATATTGCCAAATGTAAAAGTTACTAAATGTAAATTTTTAAAACTGATTTTGACACAATTACATGATGGCGATCGCCACCCTTGCATCCCTTAAATTAAGGCTGAAAAGAGTCCCTTACATCATCAACTTTATATAATTTCATCATAATTGTGTTCCCTTGAGTATTCCACTCCCGATCCAGGTCTGCCTAGCCGAAAAAATCCGGCTACGGTTAGGTAATTTCCCCCTCAGCATTAAATTCCCGGAATTTCGGACAGTTCGCCCTCCAATTCTTCCACGGCAAAGCGAGTCATCTCTTGCCATTCCTCCACTGTAAAGTGAAAGCCATAGGTTTGGGCCATCTCCACAAACTTTTGCGGATTGGGGGCGGCGTTGAGTTGCTCCTTCATCTCTGGATCAGTCTGGACAGCACGAAATAATTGCACTACGGCTTCTTTAGCCATGGATGAAGGCTCCTTGCATAGAATAGAAATTTTGCTTCTAATCTATCAACTCCTTGCCAAGTTAGGGGGAAATGATCGTGGTTCTTTAGATTTTGTAGTGCTTTAGATTACCGATTTGGCAAAATTTGCGGGATAGGGAGGATGGGGGGCCGCGTTAAGCTGTTAGCTACGTCGTAAGATTTAAAGACAATC
>JAYKIC010000269.1:0-5774 GCA_035284985.1 Leptolyngbyaceae cyanobacterium | reverse complement strand
TCCCTAAATCCCTTCTCCCACAAGGGGAGAAGGGACTTCAAACCAGGTTCTTGGGTCGAAAGCCCCTCTCCCGCTCTGGGAGAGGGGTTGGGGTGAGGGTAGTTTGAGTTTTGTCAGTCAATCAGCTTATTGATAGACCTCTGGCATTCTTGTTTTATCGCTGTAGACACTTTAGTTAGGACTCAGGGGTAGTGGTAAATCGGTGGGGGGTCATTTGGGAAATGAACGGATCGGGATTACCGCTGGCATGAACCGCAAATCGTTGGGCTAAGGGTGGCACTAGGGCAAATGGATAGTGAAAGCCGGAAAATAGGTGTAAGCCTTGCAAGGGCAATAAGGCCCCAATTAGCGGCAAGCTGTCCCGACTAAAGGCCACAAGACAGTGGTGCCACTGTCCGGGTAGGGATTGCAAACTAGGCAACAAATGGCCAACTTGAGTGCGAATGTTTGCTTCACTTTGAGAGGCATCAATGGCCGCAGCAGGATTGGTTAACACTCGACTCATTTGTCCCATGCGAATCTGACCGTCACGAAACTGAAGTGCCCCCGCATCCAAAACAGGGGGAAGAATTTCTAGGCCAGGGGAGTTCCAGTTAAGGCTATATTCCGGTTGACTCGCGTTGGCTTCCAGATCAAAACGTAATGTAATAGCTGACATCACAAAGGTATTCAACCGAATTCCTGGATTGGGACATTCAATGGATTCAGCATGGGTAAAGTACTGTTCGACGGGAATCCCCCACCAGTTGAGCAAGTGCCGTGTCCAGCCTCCGGCACAAATCAATACATTGTCACTGTTAAAGGAATCAGTGGTGGTGGTAATGCCAGTGACGCGATCGCCCTCTTGGATCAGCCCCGTCACTTGACCGATGTGGAGGCTTCCCTTCGCCTGGTGCAAGCCATGATTATAGGCTTGCACCATTTTCTCCGGATCAACATGGCCATGGCGCACCGTTAGGGCTGCCGCGATCGCCGCTGGGTTGAGCAAAGGTTCCATCTCGCAAGCGGTAGCCCGACTGATGAGTTGAGGAGGAATACCGCAAGAGGCAAAGGATTGGGCGATCGCCGCTGGATCAGCATCCACTGGCACCGTTAATAACAAGTCCCGTTCCTGAAACGTCGTATCGGTTCCCAGTTCATCAGAAAACTGGCGATAACGAATAATTCCCTCCTCAAACAACTGTTGCTGCATCGGCGTAGTGGCGGCCCAATAGGGCACTCCTCCATAACTATGGCGCGTTGCCCCTTGGAGGCGATCGTGGCGTTCCACCAGCAGCACCGATAATCCTAACCGCGCTAATTCGTAGCTGACTGCGGCTCCCGTGATACCATTTCCAATCACAATCCAGTCGTATACCATCCCCATATCCTTGCATTCTGAGCAAACACCTGAAAAAAGAAATTGGAGGACAGGGATGTCCCCGTCTTTCTTGACCCTTTGATTGCCAATGGAAACGAAAGAGTCTACCTTACCTATGTATGTTGATGTATATTGTGCAATCAGGCTAGTGGATTGGTAATTGTCTATGGATTGATTATAGGTACAGATACTTCAAGGTGGGGCATAGTCATAAAAAAGAATCCGCGCAAAGCAGATTCCTTATACAAATACGATTTTATTAGTGGCTTTAACCAGTGGCTCAGCCACCGCAATACTCTAGTTAATAAAGTGAGTAATCTGGCTCAATCTAGCTAGCCTTGTACCAGGTCACATCACGATCCTTGGTCGCCCAGAACATGTTATGGATTTTCTCAACTGCGGCCATCAGTTCGGTAGCGTGCTCTAAGCTCACTTCCACTTTACAAGCGGAGCAAAGCTTAGCGGCTTTCCAAAACGTATCATGAAGATCAGGATACTTTTCTAGGTGGACAGGCTTAAAGTAGTCGGTCCACAAAATCAGAAGATCCTCTTTAGTCTTTTGAGCCTGCTCTTCTTTGATGGCAATGTAGCGAGAGAGGGTATTTGCGGTCTTGTGGTCGCTAGCGTTGGGGTCCAACTCCAGAATCTTTTTGGTCATGGAGAGAACCGCTTCCGCCGTAATTCGGGCAGAAGCAGGGTCATATACTCCGCAGGGGCCATCACAATGGGCGTGAACGGTTTCAGCCGGAAACCAAGTCTTAATCGTCGAAACAATCTTGTTGAACATAATCCTTCCAGTAAATTGACTGCCATTCTGGATTTCACCTAGCATTCTATATCAAAAATTCCCCCTAGGGGGGATAGATGACTGCAAATTTTCCGAGGCAAAGGTTAGAATGCCTCAGGTAGGCCACCTGCTAGGGGCGATCGCGCCCCATCTAACTGCGATCGCCATCCATAGGGCGGCAAAATTTAGTCGCAAAATTGAACAGCGAGGAGATTAGTGTCATGGTTCAGTGGTTTTTAGCCTTGGCTGGAGGGTTAGGAGGGTTGGCGGTGGCGGCTGGGGCGTTCGCCTCCCATGCCCTCAAGTCCCAATTGAGCGATCGCGCCCTGGAAATTTTTGAAACGGGTAGCCGCTATCAGATGTACCATGCCCTTGCCTTGGTGCTGGTGGCCCTTCTATTACAACAAACGACACAGATTGGAGGCAATCCCCTGTGGTTCAATGTTGCAGGCTTTGCCTTTATCATAGGCATTGTGTTGTTTTCAGGTAGCCTCTATGCCCTTAGCCTATCGGGAATCAAGGTGCTTGGTGCCATTACGCCCCTGGGAGGAGTTGCGTTTATCGTAGGCTGGGGCTGTGTGGCGATCGCCGCCTTCACGGCAACACAATCCTAGTTAGAGGGGCTATCTTTTGTAACAAGCTTTTGTAACAAGGTTATCAAGATTAGGCGAGTCTTCCTTGCATAAATTTTGGGTAAAGTCTCTCTTGATAACTTGCCCCTACTTGGATAAACTTTGTAACATGAAGTAAGATAAATTTTGAAGATTTTTATGTATTCTATCTAAAAATGTATTGCTTCCCTTTTTTGGTGAAACTTGCTTGAGGAACCGTGTCTTTTGGCAGTGTCACACAGATCCATCATCTCCATCCTAAAGTTTACTAAGATGCTTCCGTTGGAGTTGATTCAGGCTCAGTGAAAACCTAAGTTAAAATTAATTATTTATCGGATCTCTGATTTCCCCTAACAATAGAGGGTTTGGCTGTTTAGGTCATCAGCACAGGCAAATATTATTTGAATAAATATTGTAAGCCCCTCAAAGTTTAGTTTGTCAATCAGTTCTTTAGTCAAGTTTTCAATCTATCCCTAAGTTACTAATTAGGAAATATTTCTATGAGTACTACAACAGAAAATACAGAAGCTTATCAGGCAACACAATATCTATTGAGAAGGAAGGTTCCCCCAAGCCTATATTACAAGTTACGCACCTTCAATCGTCAATATCCTCTGTTGTTTTTACCCTTCGCACGCTGGCGTTGGAATCGCTGGCGCAAGCAGTACTGTCCAGATACAAATGGTCCTGAACCCGCAGCGCCACAACCAATGGACAAGAACACGGAGATTGTGATTGAAGGGTTTCCCCGAACCGCCAATACTTTCACCCATATTGCTTTTAAATATGCCCAAACTAAATCGGTAAATATTGGCCACCACACTCACGCTGCGGCCCAAGTTATTGCTGGAGTCCGAAACAATTTACCGACGGTGGTTTTAATTCGGGAACCAGAGGAAGCTATCATTTCTTATCTAATTGGTGATTTTGATCCCGGCATTACCATGCGCCAAGTCATCCATGATTATATTGCTTTCTACAAGCCAATCTTGCCATATCGCGATCGCTTTGTCCTCGCTCCATTTCAGGAAATCACCACTGATTATGGTGCTATCATTCATCGAGTAAATGAGAAATTTGGCACCCAATTTGATGAATTCCAACACACCGATGAAAACGTCAAACAGTGCTTTAATCTGATCGATGAAGGGTTTGAGCAGTCCTTTGGCACCCTCAATGAAGATGTTGTAAGCCGTCCCTCTGATTCCAGCAAGAACATTCGAGAAACTCTAAAAGCAGAATTTCATTCTGACGAATTAGCAGGGCTACGGGAAAAGGCATATCGTGTCTACGAGACGTTGATGCAAGATGTCGAAAGCGCTAAATAGTCTCGACTAATCTCGTTGATGTGGGATGAAGACTGCCAGTATGACTGATTACTTCATTCCCTATCCCCTCCAACCATAGGATTTATTTAGTGATGGCTCCGCTGCTTGTGGAGATTGTTAGGGGAGTAAACAATTACCTTCATTCATGTTCCTATGTTTAAAATTAAAAAAACAAGGAGATTAGCACTAGTCATTAACGGAGGCTTGTGTAGCCTTACGATGATTACCCTCGGTGCTATCTTTGGGACATGGGGTCAACGGGGAAACATCAGTACGGTATTCTTTGAACCAGAACAGTGGGTAGTTGTTAATTCTTCCAACTCTAATCCTGATTCCGTCAATGGTGAGTTTTCTGAATCCTGGGAATCTAGACAGAAATCTGAGAATAGCTCATCACCTTTTCCTGAACATTCCCTCACTGGACTGGGAGCTGAGTCAATCTATGGTCAAGCCCCAGCCACCTTTGGGGATGCCATTGAAATTGTATTTCCTGCCGATCCTGCCATTGTGCTGAATGTGAGGGAGTTTGGAGCCGTTGGTGATGGATTGGCAGATGATACGGTAGCAATTCAAAATGCGATTTATGAGTCCACAGCTTCTAGTCGAGCACTCTATTTCCCCAATGGCGTTTACCGAATCACTCAGGAGATCCGCTTTGAGCAATCTGACGGTCAGGCTTTGCGATCCGGTCCCCATCTTTATGGACAAAGCCGAGATGGAGTCATCCTTAGACTAGAGGATAACCTGGCAGCATTTGCTGATCCGGGAAATCCCATACAGGCCGTAATTCGGACTGTGAATGCTGAGGATGGGGCTACATTTCGGCAAATCAGCGCCGACTTTTTTAATCGCCAACTGGTTAATTTCACCATTGATACGGGCAATAATCCGGGCGCAGTTGGCATCAAATTTTATAGCAATAACACAGGAATCTTGCACAATGTCCGTGTAATTGGCAATGGTGCAATTGGCATAGATATTGCCTCTATCGCCTTAAATGGCCCCAACCTGATGCAGAATATTGAGGTTGATGGCTTTGATATTGGGATTCAAGCAAGCGGTGATAATAGTGCGACTATTTCTAACCTGGCGGTGCGGAATGCCTCGGCTTATGGTTTATATCACAACGGCGGGGTATTGCAGGTAGAAGGGTTGGTGGTGGAAAATGCACCCGTTGCGGTGTTTAGCGCACCCACAGCCCCGTTTAGCCGCACTACGCTCACCCTGGTAAATGGACAACTAAGAGGTGGCGATCGCACCCAACCTGCCATTATCAGTGGGGATTTGCTCTTTGCTCGTAATATTGAGACTAGGGGGTACGCGATCGCCATCGAAGCCCGTGCAGGCACCACCGGAAATGTGGAGTCCTCCATCGTGGATGAATACAGTTCCCACGGGGCATCTAAAGAATTTGCCACCAATGTTGATACTTCATTAAATTTACCCATTTATTATCAGCCTATCACCTACGACACCGATCCCCAAAACTGGGTCAACGTTCAGGCTTACGGCGCATTGCCAGGAGACAACAGGGATGACACTCAAGCAATTCAATCCGCTATTGATGCCGCCGCTGCCGCAGGGCAAACCACCCTGTACTTCCCAGGATTAACCGCTCCAGATCCCAACTGGTACACCCTAGACGGGGATGTGACGATTTATGGGACAGTGCAGCACATTATGGGATT
>JAYKIC010000268.1:0-13459 GCA_035284985.1 Leptolyngbyaceae cyanobacterium | reverse complement strand
GATGAATCGAAATCCCCCGACTGCCCATCGTCACCACCCCAATAATGGGTTCCCCTGGCAGCGGACTGCAACACTTGGCAATACTGTACACTAATCCCTCTACTCCAATAATGGGTGATTGTCGTCCGTGGGTCGGAATATGACGCGGCGTAGAAGAGGGAAAGGGCAGAAGCATTTGGGCTGTTTCCGTCGTTGTTGGGGCAGGAGCCTCCGTCAGGGACTGGTAAGCCTTAATCTCTTCCCGTAAACGATTGACCACCAAATTCAGGGTGGTTTCGCCATAGCCCAAGGATACCAACAGATCATCCACTGATTGGTAGTTACAGCGCTCTGCCGTGGCCCGCATCGGATCGGATTTCAGCAGTGCCTCAAATCCTTTCTTACCCAGTTCTCGTTCCAGCAACTCTCGACCACGGGCTAGGTTTTCATCCCGGTGCGATCGCTTATACCAATGACGAATCCGATTACGTGCCCCCGCCGACACCACAAAATTAAGCCAATCCAAACTAGGATGGGCATTCTTCTGGGTAATAATTTCAACAATATCCCCATTCTTCAGAATCGTATCTAACGGGACGATCCGGTCATTAATCCGAGCACCCGCACAATGATTCCCCACCTCAGTGTGAATTCGGTAGGCAAAATCCACAGGGGTTGCCCCCCGCACCAATCCCTTCACATCACCCTGGGGCGTAAAGACAAACACCTCATCATCAAACAAATTGATCTTGACATTATCCAGATATTCCTGGGCATCATTCAAATCAGTCTGCCACTCCAGCAACTGACGCAGCCAGGTGAACTTCTCATCCTCCGTCGAGAGATGGCCATGGAATGAGCCACCCACTTCCTTATACTTCCAATGGGCCGCAATACCATACTCCGCCACCTGATGCATTTCCATGGTACGGATTTGGACCTCAATTGGTCGTCCGGTCTTACCAATCACCCCCGTATGAAGGGACTGATAGCGATTGGGCTTGGGCAACCCAATATAGTCCTTAAAGCGCCCTGGAATGGGGCGAAAGGCATCGTGAACAATGGCCAGCGCTCGGTAACACTCATCATTGCTATTGACAATGATCCGCATCGCGGCCACATCATAGATTTGGTGAAACTCTTTCTGCTGCCGCTGCATCTTGTTGTAGATGCCGTAAAGGTGTTTGGGACGACCGCTAATATCTGCGCCAACAATCCCCACCTGGAGCAAGCGCTCTTGGAGCATGGAGCGAATTTCCTCCAGCCGCGCTTCTCGATCCGCCCGCTTTTCGGCAACCAGTTGCTGAATCTTACGATACTCATCTGGTTCCAGATACTTGAACGCCAAATCTTCCAATTCCCACTTCACCCGACCAATGCCGAGGCGGTTAGCAAGGGGGGCAAAAATGTCGCGGGTTTCACGGGCAATGCGGCGGCGTTTATGGTCGGCTAAATGTTCCAGCGTTCGCATATTATGTAGGCGATCGGCCAGTTTGACCACAATTACCCGAATATCTCTGGCCATAGCTAAAAACATGCGACGGAAGTTTTCGGCTTGACTCTCGGTTTTATTCGAGAAATTAATTTTAGAAAGTTTGGTGACACCATCCACCAAAGACCGTACCTCAGGTCCAAAGCGCTCCTCAATTTCTTCGGAAGTGACATCCGTGTCTTCCACCACGTCGTGGAGAAATCCTGCCGCAATCATCGCGGGGCTACCCCCCAAATCCCGAATCAGTTCAGCCACGGCGATCGGGTGTTGGATATAGGGTTCACCAGAGGCTCGATACTGGCCTTGGTGCAGTTCATAGCCGAATTCAAACGCCTGACAAATGAGCTGATTCCCAGCATCCTGCTCATTGTTATGAACGGATTCAACCCCATTAATCTTGTTGCCCATGGTCCTATTCTCACGTTGCTGGTCTGGCCCACAAACAAAGCGACTAGGACTAAGTTCATCTGATTCAACTCCATGGCGCTGAATCAGGCAGGAACAGAGCCAATGGGGAATATCAATATCTGTGGGAATAAGTGGTGCTGTTGATACATTCATAGGGTTACTCAAAAAAAAAAGACCCCATCGGTAGATGGCACAGGACGTTGTTGGTTTTGATGATTTTACGCGATTTATTGCCCCTAATGGGGACATTTGGGTCGTTATTGCTCAGACAGTGCCGTCTGCATAACCACTACTGAGATCTGAACCATATGCTTTCAGTCATTAAGGCTGGCAGCGGCATTAACCTATGGGTTTTGTTTTCATCCCCAGTTCAGATCACTGAACGGGATATTGACCTCAAGGGTTAAGGGTATCACCCTAGATGGTTTGCCTTCTTGGTTTGACTTGAACAATTATTTAGAATTGTACCGTTGTGAAGTGATGCACAAAAGCCTATTTTTTTCTAGGCTACATATAAACTTCTTCACGGGATCAATCCAAGATCCGAAAAAATGTCTAGATGTCTGGCGAGACGTTGGTGCCCTAGTCTTCTATGTAAGAGCTAATAGGGATATCCCCTGTAAACACTGGGGCGCTTAGATCGTGGACTAGCTGGTTTGCTGCTCCGCTGTTCTAAAACTCCATGAGTGAGGGAGATGGGTATGGGGAAAAGGAGCGCAGGACGGTGGTTTTAGCTCCCCCTAACAAACGCTTAAATGATACTTAAATTAAGGTGAAACTGTAACGATGGGCTAACATGCGATCGGGTCGCAATCGTCATATTAGATTAAAAACAAATTTATGTATCAAAGATTACAGCAAAAACTGCAAAAGATCCAGGATTTTGTGCAAAGGGATTTAGATGGATTGACGGGGGAGAGCTATGCTGGTTCTCCCAAGCAAGACGGGAGGGGTTTCGCAGTAGGGGCTGATCCGGGACGGGGAGAGGGGCTGGTGCAGTCGTCTCAAGAGTTGGTGCAAGTCTTAGTTGAAGTGAAGCAACTCTGGGGGGAGCTTCAGGCTCAGCCACCGTCCCATTCTCGCTGGCAGTCTCTTTGTACGGAGATGCATAAGCAGTTGCGGTTGGCTGAAATTGATGTGCAGTTTTGGGTGGCGGCTCGTCAGTCGGGTACGGCTCTGCGTCGGGGTCAGCAATTGTGCGATCGCCTTTCCACCCTCATTGGCTATTGTGATGCGGGGATTAAATTAAATCAGCAGAATAGATAGGGGGCTGATGCTGATGTGCTAACTTAACGAGGGATTCATGGGGAATGGTTTAAAGCGAGGCAACAGGCATGGTTCAGGAACGGGGGCAAGCTAGCCCAGAAGTAACCGCTATTTATACTGATGGTGCCTGTTCGGGAAATCCGGGACCGGGAGGGTGGGGGGCGATTGCCTATTTTGCCGATGGTCAAGTCCACGAAATGGGTGGAGCGGCTAAAGCGACGACTAACAACCGCATGGAGCTTCAGGCGGCCATTGAAATCTTGCAGTGGTTTGCCGCTAGTTCCCAAACCACGCCGCCGACGTTGTACACCGATAGTAAATATGTCCAAGATGGTATTACCAAGTGGATCAATGGTTGGAAGCAAAAACAGTGGAAAACCAGTGCAGGCAAATCTGTGCTCAATCAAGATTTGTGGCAGCAGTTAGATGGGGTGCTACAAACGGTCAATGCCCAGTTAGAAAGGCCGTTACGGTGGCAATATGTGAAAGGTCATGCGGGGAATACGGGCAATGAACGGTGTGATGCGATCGCCCGTCGTTTTGCCCAAGGTCAATCCTTAACCCTTTCTAAGGTTTCCGCCGGAGCCGGGGCCAGTGCCGAGCCTTTACCATCAGGGCAAAACAATGGCACAGGGACAGCAAGTCCAGTCCATCCCCAACCCCTAGTACCCTTTATTCAAGTAGATGCACCCATTATGAGTACAATCATTGATGCCGTAGAGGGCAACGCTGACCGTCATGGCGGCACCGAGGACATTAATCGCTTGCCCCATATTCAACTCACCCCACTCCAGCAGATGATTGAGCGGCTGCGGGTGGCGGATGAGTTGGCTACCCACGGGTTCTGGGTTACGACGGCGGAATTGACCCATGTGGTGGAACTCAGTGCCAGTACGATTAACGGAAAAGGCGATCGCTGGCTATGGCGTAACTGGTCTATTATGCGGGTGCATCAAGAAAGTGGGCCTATCCTCTGGCAGCTAGCCCGAATTGACTAAAGAATGGGAGAGGAGAACTGATACTAAAGTTCACAATACATAGAGCCATCCCTCACCCTGGTATAAATAAATAACTATAAAAAATAGGATTAATAACAAACCGGAAAGTATTCTTTGACAATGAGATGAATACACCCTCGTACAATTAGGGTATTCATCGCTTTGGGGTGGATAGGTTCGCTTGATTGCGTTTATTTTTGAGGACATGACGAATGCCACAGGCAGTTGGATCACTAGAGACTAAGGGTTTCCCCCCTGTATTGGCCGCCGCAGATGCTATGGTTAAGGCTGGGCGAGTCACGTTGGTTAACTACATTCGAGCTGGGAGTGCCCGGTTTTGCATTAATATTCGCGGAGATGTGGCTGAGGTGAAGCGGGCCATGGCGGCGGGGGTAGAAGCCGCCCAAAATGCGCCCGGTGGTGTACTAGAAACTTGGGTCGTGATTCCCCGTCCCCATGAAAACGTGGTAGGCGTATTGCCGATTGATTTCAGCGAGGAGGTAGAGGTATATCGGCAAGCGGTTGAAGAACCAATTATCATGAGCAACAGTTCCGCTGGTTTGCCGGGACGCTGATCGCTGGTTTCTGGCTCAGGTATGTGTGCTCGGTAGTTGGTATCGCTATCCGAGCCAATTTTTTTATTGAGAATACTGAGTCTGTTCGGTGCGGCCCATGTTTTGCGTCAGGTTACGTCAATAGACCTGACCGAAAATTAGGGGGTGGTCTGCTAGAGGTGATCGTGACCAGGAAACTACAGGCGATAGTTGACATTGAAATAGATGCCATCGTCTTGGGCATTGGTGCTACGGTCATCTAGATCAACCAGTGGGATACCAAGGTCTAGGCGTAGGTCTAGGTTGGGTAGGGCTTGCCAGAATATCCCTAGACCCGCCCCGGCTAATAGCGTTTGGTTGGGTAGATCTACACTATCGTTGTCGGAGTCGTTCCAGATTGTACCTAGATCGAAAAAGGGGATGAGTTGTAGGGTTGAGGCTCCAGCTTCGTCACGGGCTATGGTGAATCGATCCTCGATGGAGAAGCGAATACCGTTGTCCCCAGCCCGAACATTTTGGCGAAAACCACGGACAGATTGGCCACCGCCGATTACAAACTGCTCCGATGAGAGCAGGGCATTGGGGGTGAGTTGGGTGTCAAGTTGAATAATCAACAAATGGTTATTGCCTATGCGCGGGACCCGTTGGGCTTGCCCCAGCCAACTGATGAATTCACTGTCTGGTAGGTTGTCGTTGGTGGTGGCGTTGAATAGGCCCGTGCCGATGTTCAATTGCGATCGCAAGGCCCAAGCCCCACCAACATCTCGACGCACATAGTCTTGACCTAACTGGAAAACGCTAGTGCGGGTATCGCCGCCGCTATCGGCCCCAATGCCAACGGATTCAGGGGGATCGACAAAAAAAGCGAGGGTTTCACCATCCCGGTAGCTGAAGCCCAGGGAGAGGGCAAATTCTTGGCGGGGCGATCGCACCAATGGTTGGCGCATCGTCACCTCATACCGTTCTGACTGGCCCTTAATCTCAAAGACGGCAAACGGTTCTTGCAAAACGCGATTGCGTTCAAATACGGTGCGAAATTGGATGCTACCCTCCATGGGGTTGAGCGGGATTTGGTAATTGAGATCTAACCCATGGGAACCGCCTCGCGTCGAGCGAGTGTAGGAAATGGCCAACGTATCCCCTAGTCCCGTTAAATTACGGTGGGCAAGGCTCAGCCCGATGCGTTCTGAGCCAACACTGGGGGGAGAGTAATTATCCACACTAAACGATCCAAACAGGGGATCGGCCTCCTCTACCCGCACAATTAATCGGCTTTCCCCTAGCTCATCTCCAGCCCGGAGACTGGCTTCAATGTTTTCTAATAATGGATTGGCCCGGAGCAATCGGAGTTGGTCTTCGACTTGGGCCGGACGGAGAGGCACTTTGGTGCCTAGGGCCACCCGGTTGCGGATGTAGCGATCGCCCAACCGCTCGGTGCCTTCGACGATAATTTCACCAATACGCCCCTCAATGACCTGGATTGTCACCTGACCATCCACCACTTCCTGGTTCACCAAAATTGCCCTGGAAGTGAGATAGCCTTGGTTAATATAAAGTTGGGTGATGGCATCGGCGGTTTGTTGCAGTTCTGTGACCGTCACCTCTCGTCCTGCTAATGGGTCTAGGATGGGGGCTAAATCTTCGGCATCAAAAATGGTACTACCCAACACCTGAACAGATTGGACTTGTAAAGTGGGGCCAGTCGGGGTAGAGGGTGGTAGTGAGCTTGGGGATGGGTCCGACGGGTTCGGTGGCAGGAGTGGGGGAACCCCTGGAATGGGTGGCACGGTCAAGGGGGGTGGGGGATCAGGTCGAGAAGGGTCAGGGCCAGATAAATTGGGGCGATCGCGTTCAAGGCTGTCTGGAGGAGATGGAGCCTCAGGAAGCGACTGCTGTGCTAGATAGATTGGCCTCCCATTGCCCAAAACTTCCGCCGCACGGTCCAAATTATCTGGGATATCTAGGTTTGGCTGACTCTCAGGATGACTTCCATGGCCACTCATCAACGGTCGGTCATCAACCATAAGACCTGTCCGAAAATTGGGGTGGAGTACCCGCTGCGCGGGTACTCCACCCCAATTTTCGGACGACTCTATAGAATTTAACGTCTGCGCCCATCCTGGTTTTGAGAAAAGGCAGAGACTCGCTACAGCAAGGACTGTGAATGGGCGGAGGTGTGTCATCAGGTGGTACCACAATCGAAGGGGACGGGTGCTATCAACATACAAGGGATACAGCGTTGATTGGATTGCCCGCAGAACCATGGCTAGTTATACAACGGTGGGGATTCTGTATCCGCATCTCCATGGCTTCTAAGGAAGCATCAACCCTTGTATGATATTTTGCAAATTCCTTATGCCTGACACAGAAACATTTTTAGAATAACTTGGGCGGCGCGATCGCACACCCCCGGTTCGCCCAAGGCCGCTCGCACTTGCTGATATTGTTGCTGCATGGTCTGGCGGGCGTTGGCATCCGTTAAGAGGGTGAACGCCGCTTGTGTAAGAGCTTCAGGATTCGCCTGTTCTTGCAAAAATTCCGGGACGACTGCCTCCATTAACATTAAGTTGGTGGGGGACATAAACGGGATGGAAAAGCGCAGAACGTGGTTGGCCACCCAGGCTGTGATGGGGTGAACCCGATACAACACAATTTGGGGAACATCCATCAACGTTAGTTCCAGATTAACGGTGCCCGATTTGGTCAGGGCTAAATCGGCGGCAGCAATCACGGCTGGGGTATTGTCCGTCACCAGGGTGGCGTTGAGGCCATAGTCCTGGATGGCTTGTTCCACTTTGTCGCGATAGCTTTCTAGGGCAAGGGGAATCCAGAAATGGATTTGGGGGAGTTGTTGCTGCAAGCGACGGGCCGTTTCAAAGATGACGGGCATCAGATGGATTAATTCCTGTTGGCGGGATGCAGGAAAGAGGGCGATCGCCTGCTGTTCCGGCGGAATACCCAGTAGCTGCCGCGCCTGTTCTCGGCGGGGAAACTGCTGCACCCAATCCACCAATGGATGACCGACCCACGTTACCGCTGCCCCGTTGTTGCGGTAGTACTCGGCCTCAGCCGGAAAAATAGCCAAAAGATGGTCGATGATGCTAACTAGCTGCTTCGTGTTGCGGTTGCCTAGGGACCACACCCATTCCTGGGGACCAATGTAGAAAACCGCCGGAATGTTAGGAAACTGTTGCCGCATAAAGTGACCGATGCCTAAATTGGGGGCAAAGTAATCGATCATTACAATTAAGTCGGGGGGATGTTGTTTCAGCCAGCGCTTAGCAATTTGCTGCACCTTATAGGTCGGCCAAATAAAGGGCACCGATTCCAACAACCCCACCGAGCCAATGGCTTCCGTATCGCCCAACATGTTTACTCCAGTGGCGGCCATCCGTTCGCCCCCCAATGCGGCAATCTCTAGGGTGATATTCGCCACTGCCGCGTGCTGTTGCAGAGCCTTAATCAGCAAGGAACCGTGTAAATCGCCAGATACTTCGCCAGTGCTAATAAAAATACGCTTGGTTGGAGATGCCCTAGGGGACGGGGCTGGATCGAGGGCCTGAGGGGCATGGGCTTGGGCTGAATCGGGCATGGCTGCATCCGGTCTAGGTAAATGATTAATCACGCGATCGCCCCCGTCCTGGAATCAACCCCCGTCGATTTGGGGCGATGCTAGCCTGTAAAAAATTTACCAAATGCTCCAGTAGTTTGCCTGAGGCAGAATGGGGGCTAGTCCTAGCAACCAATTCACGCACCTGGGCCAACCCATCGGCAAAGGGAAGTCCTGAACGGTACAACAGGCGGAAGGCTTGCTTTAGTTGGCGGAACTCGGAGCCATTCTCCTGGTCCATTAGTCCAGAGCGGCGTAACCCAACCAGGTTGAGCGATCGCACCCGCGCTGGGTTTCCTTCCACCAACATAAAAGGCGGCACATCCCGATCAATGCGACTCATGCCCCCCACCATGGCTAAACGGCCCACATGGACAAACTGGTGGATGCCCAACACCCCGCCAATCACCGCATTGGATTCAATCCGGACATGGCCCGCCAAGGATACGGCATTGGCAATGACAATATGATCACCCAAGGCACAGTTATGGCCCACATGTACATAAGCCATCAGTAAATTGTTATTCCCGATGGTCGTGGTGCCACTCGCTTCCGTGGCCCGATTGATAGTGACATACTCTCGGAAGCGATTGCCATCCCCGATCTTAACCAGGCTGATGGAGCCATCATATTTCAAGTCTTGAGGCTCTAGGCCAATGGCTGCGCCGGGAAAAAACTGGTTACGCTCTCCAATTTCGGTCCATCCCTCTAATACAACGTGGGGACCAATAACCGTTCCCGCACCCACTTTTACCCGCTCTCCAACGACAGCGTAGGCCCCCACCCTCACCGTCGGGTGAAGCTGGGCACCAGGATGAATCACAGCAGTGGGATGGATTAATGTGGTCAACAGTTGCACTCCATTTTGCTTGCCTAATTCAACATGTTTGGCTAATGTCAAGGTCTGGCATTGGCCTAGTCTACAAGGGAAAACATCAGCTCACCTTCGGCAGCAAGCTGACCATCAACCGTTGCTTGCCCCCGCATCTTACCAAACCGCATTCGTTTAACCGACAACAACTCCACGGTCATGATCAGTTGATCCCCTGGAACTACGGGCCGCCGGAACCGAACTTTGTCAATGCCTGCAAACATCAACAACCCTTCGGGTACATCGGGCAATTGGGTGAGAACAATGCCACCGACTTGGGCCATCGCTTCCACAATCAAAACCCCTGGCATAATGGGGCGATTGGGGAAGTGTCCTTGGAACTGAGGCTCGTTAAACGTAACATTTTTGATGCCAACCGCTTTTTCCCCTGGGACATAATCAATAATTCGATCCACTAGGGCAAAGGGATAGCGGTGGGGCAGCAAAGCCTGAATTTCTTCAACGGTAAAGGTCGTTTTTAGCGGGATATCGCTTTTGACCTCTTGGGTTGTTGGCGCTTCAATGTCGGGCGCAACGGTGTGGATTTGAACGTCGGTCAGTGTGGACATGAGTGATCTAAACTTAAGTTATCAAAATGATGTTACAAGTAGCTAACCTAGCCATACAATAGCCTGGGGCAAGGATGCGGCCAGCAGAGCGAGCGATCGCCCCCGATTGGATGCGGTTGCCATTCCAGTGGACTAACAGCCGTATTCCAGGGTCCGGATATAATCCTAAGGGTCTATCCACCTCCGTGCAAATTCAGTGTGCAACGTGTGGCTAGCCTTGTAGGCCACAACATGAGCTTGGGGTAGACCCCCTAGTAAGCTAAGGTCTCCTATTAAGTCTAGAAGCTTATGGCGCACAGGTTCATTGGAAAATCTTAGGGGTGGGTTGATCCAACCCGTTTTGACATCACATACGAGGGCATTATCCAGACTACCGCCTTTGATCAGCCCCTGTTGCTTTAATTGTTCGATCTGGTGGGCTAGGGTAAAGGTGCGGGCACTAGCGACGGTTTCCTCAAAGGATTCTGTGGCTGGACACCAACTATGCCACTGTTTGCCAATGGCGGCGGCGGGAAAGTCAATACCGTAGGTAAACAGTGGGGCGGGGGCGGGAAAGGCTACGACGAAGGCATCGCCCTGCTGGACCCACAGGGGAGCGGTGAGGGATAATATGGGCCGCTGGGCCGATTGGGGTTGGCGACCGACTTGGGCGATCGCCTCCATCCACACCTGGGCGGACCCATCTAATAAAGGCACCTCTGGCCCATCGATTTCAATCCGGGCATTGTCAATTCCAGCGGCGACTAACGCCGCCAAAAGATGCTCCACGGTCCGCACGGCCACGGTGCCATTGCCCAACTCGGTAGACATCTGGGTAGATACGACGGAGGAGGCGGTGGCGGCAATGGGGGCTGCGTCGGGCCGATCGGTTCGCACAAAGACTCGACCCGTTTGTGCCGCCGCAGGCCCCACGGTAACTTGGACGGTTGCGCCAGAATGCAAGCCGATGCCAACTTGGGTAAAAGATGCCGCCACTGTGTGCTGGCCATCAGCCGCACGGGTCGCCCCAGCCCCATGGACCGGGGGAGTCTGGGCCTGGGCCTGGGCCTGGTTAGAAGCGTTCGCCAATGCCAAAGTGAATCCGTCCATCGCCATCGTCATTAATTCCATAGTCCACTCGAATCTGCCCTAGGGGAGACTGTACTCGCACGCCCAAACCATAGCCAAACCCGGTACCGGGCTTACCGCGTACATCCGCAGGGGCACCCGGCACCTCAGCGGCGGTGCCCAAGTCGGTGCCAAAGTCTACAAATAAGGCTCCCCCCACAATTGAAAATACGGGAAAGCGGTACTCAGCGGTGGCTTGTAAGAAGCTGCGACCGCTGCCTAACTCGCCAGCATCGTAACCCCGCACCGAGTCCGTGCCTCCCAGGGAAAAGGCTTCGTAGGGGGGCAGATCCCCTAGTACAGTCCCCGCCTGAACGTTAAAGGCTAAGGTTTCTGCTCCCTCCTCGAAACTGGTGAGATCAACGGGGACGTAGCGGCTGTAGCTAGCCCGGAGGCGATTGAGGAGGATGGAGCCGGAACCAAGGGGAATCGATTGCTCGGTGCCGAAGCGTAATAGGGAACCTTGGGTGGGCTGCAAGGGGTTGTTGCGGCGATCGCGCACCGCTGCTAATTGCAACAGAAAGAGGTCGTCCTTGCCATCATCCGTGAAGCTCAGTTGGTTGCCCAAGGCATCGATATAGGAAATATCCCCGTCCCCGTCCCGAAGGGAGACCCGCTGGTACTGGAATCCGGTAGAGGCCCGCCAGCCTTCCCAGCCTAGCCATTCATCTAGGGGACGGCTAAAACTGATGCCACCGCCCAAACGCTGGACTCGGGGGCGATCGCCATCCGTCAGATCACTTTGGTTACAGTCGAGATCGTTGCGCTGATCACAGAGGTCAACCTCAGTATCTCCCCCATCAAAAATCAAAGAAATGGAACGGCGTAAAAATGTATTGACGGTGTAGGAGGTGCGGTAGGGGTCAGTGGCAATCCACGGGTCACTAAATCGGATGTCGAATAGCAGTTCCCGTTCCCCAACTTGGACCTCTGCTCCCAGACTCTGGTTATTGCCCCCTAAATTTTGTTGTTGATAGCTAGCACTACCAAAAAAGCCACTCGCCGAGCTAAAGCCCGCCCCTGCCGCAACGGACCCTGTGCTGCCCTCTATCACATTGACAATCACATCTACTTTGCGGGGATCGTCCCCTGGGTTCAATGACACCCGTACGTCATCAAAAATGCCTAACCCGAAAACATTCTGTAAATCCTGCTGAATATTTAGTTGATTAAACACATCCCCTGACTGGGATTCAAATTCACGGGTAATAATAAATTCCCGAGTTTTGCCCTCAATGGCATTACCGTCTTCATCCTCAGCAAAGCCGTCTTCATCCAAAAACTGCACCTCAATGTCTTCGATGATGCCTTCAGCCACCACCAGGGTGACTTCACCATCGTCGGAAATGGCAGCATCCACCACTTGAGCTAAGACATAACCATTTTCGGTGTAAATCTGGTAAAGCTCGTTAATGCCAATTTGGAATGTCCCTAGATTCAGGGTATCTTCAGCGAATTCGGGGGGAACGCGGTTGAGGGTTCTACCGTACTGGGGTGAAAAGATGGCCTCTACCACTTGCTCGATGGTGAGTTCCTCATTGCCAAACGTTAGGGTTTCCCCAGCCGCTGCGAGGGCACTACCTTCTATCGTCACATTGGTGAGAATCGGGTTGGGGACAACGTTAACGTTCAGCCGAACTCCCAAAGGCGTGTTTTCCAGACCTGCTTGTACGCCAGAGAACAGTCCGGTGGCAAAGATGGCGTTGATGTCGTTCTGGAGTTGGGATTCGGTTGCGGTTTGCCCCGGTTCTATTTGAATGGCTCGGTAGGCTGCGTCCCGTAGTTCGGGGCGATCGTCAACCCCTGTCACATTGACATCAATAATGAGAACCCGTTCTTCGTTGAGGGAAGGGGTAAGGGGTGATGGCGTAAGGGGTGATGGCGTAACGGGGGGTGATACGTCTTCCTCGGATGTCGCGGGATCGGTTTCCATGGCTGGTTCGTCGCTGGCGGTATCCGGTGTGCCTGGAGTGGGACTGTCTGGCATCGCTTCCGATTCCACCGGGTCTGATTCCGCGTTAGGGTCATCGAGTGCCTCCTCTGCCTCAGATTGTTTCTCTGGGGGGGCATCGGTAGCGGGATTGAGTGTGACCATTGGGGCATCAGGGGTTACGATCGCCTCAGCTTGCCCGTCTGATCCAGATAGGGCAGGGACCGCCATCGATCCATTCCCGACCGCCAGGGGTACGTCCGGGTCATTGGCCAGGGTTGCGGGTTTGATAGAGGCGATCGCTGTTTCTACGGCCACAGCGTCGCCATTGTTTCCCTCCCGTCCAGGAGGTTTCACTTCATTACCCGATGGTTTGGCGATCGCCTCCTCTGATTTAAGGTTCGGTTGTGCAGTCATTGCCCAAACCACATCAGGCTGCCCTGAAGCGATGGACCCACTTTGGCCCCATTCCAAGGCTTGGGCGGACGAGACACCACCCAGGCTAGCCGAAAAAGCTATTGACGCAAGTAAGACAGGGGAAAAACGCATGTTCCTCGATTTGTTAATTGTCTCCACACACCGAAAGCCGCATCAATATTAGCGAAGCAGGGTTTCCCTGTTTCACCCATCAACGCAGACTTACCATCAACTATCTCACCGTTTGGGTGATGAACT
>JAYKIC010000267.1:0-6285 GCA_035284985.1 Leptolyngbyaceae cyanobacterium | reverse complement strand
TGTTCCTCGATTTGTTAATTGTCTCCACACACCGAAAGCCGCATCAATATTAGCGAAGCAGGGTTTCCCTGTTTCACCCATCAACGCAGACTTACCATCAACTATCTCACCGTTTGGGTGATGAACTTCATAACTGAACATTTACGGGTATACATACACCGCCATGGATGGACAGCCATGCACTGATAGATATCCACTCAGGCTCCCCAGTCAACACCCTTGGCCCGTCGGTAACGTGACCCGGTGACGGGCTAAGCGTGAGTATTACCCAATGTCAACAGATATGTAGTTTGCCAAAATTTTACAGCATTACTGGTATTTGCATGGAAATTGTCTGAAAAATCCCGCTGGAGCCAGATGCTTTCTCCTAGCCCTCGGACTCCGATGGCGATCGCAGCGGGGAACCAATCACGCGGGTCAGCACCCGTTGGTATGCCCCTTCCACGTCGCCCAAGTCATGACGAAACCGATCCTTATCCATGACCCGCCGTTCCGGATCGGTTTCAGATTGATCCCAAAGGCGGCAGGTGTCAGGGCTGATCTCATCGGCTAACAGGAGGGTTTGTTTGCCATCTAGGCCAAATTCCAGTTTAAAATCCACTAGGGTAATGCCACACTGGTTAAAGAATTGGCTTAAGATGCCGTTGATTTGCAAGGCCATGGTTCGCAGTTGTTCCACTTGGGCCGGGGTGGCTAGGTTCAGCACCCGAATGCGATCGCTCGTCAGGATGGGATCACCCAAATCATCATTTTTGTAATAGAACTCTACCAGGGGCGGTGACAGAGGCGTACCTACGGGCAACCCGGTTTCCCGGCACAAGCTCCCCGCTGCCATATTCCGAACCACCACCTCTAAGGGCACAATGGTCACGGTTCGGACCCGCATGGTGGTGGGGGAAGGGGTGTCAATCCAGTGAGTCCGAATCCCCTCTGCTTCTAGCAGGCGAAACAGGTGGGTGGAAATGGCGCAGTTAATTTCTCCTTTGCCCCGGATGGTGCCCCGCTTTTGGGCGTTGAATGCAGTGGCATCGTCTTTAAATACACTGAGGATGATGGTTGCATCGTCTGTGGCGTAAAGAATTTTGGCTTTGCCTTCGTAGAGTTTTTGATTGGTATTCATGATGCGATCGCGCCTAGACGCAAATGAATGGAGTTCACAATGAATGGAGTTCAGATAGATCAGCGCCAATAGATAAGCCCCATCAACGCCTATCGTTGTTCACAGTAGCACCTCCAGCGACCCCTCTGTCACCCAACTTGTTACCCAAATTCCCAGTTACTTAGGCATCGAGGGCATCCACCGCTTCTTTTTCGGGGGCATGGCTGGGGGGATGGTTTGCGTCCACTAGGGGCGATCGCCAGCAGAGATAAAACGCTGGTCCCAAAAACGGCACAAACGAAATCAAACCCCAGATCCAGCCCCGTTCCATCTGTCGTCGGGCAATATCATCGGGCAACAGGACCACAAACAATAAACTCAACACGCAAAAATCCAAGCTCATTACATGGATAAAGCGACTGGTTTGCCACTGCTCCACAAAATCAGCCCAATGACCAGCCAGCCCCCCAAACGCCAATAACCCCGCCCCCGATAGCAGCAACAGCCAAGCCAGTCCCCCCGACTCCGTCAACCGAATTAAATCGCTTTGCGGTCCAACAAACCTGGGCTTATCCCGCCGCAAGACCAGGTAAGGCAATAGGGCAAATGCCCCCAATCCAAAGGACAACAGGACAAAGGGCCAAGCCGGAACAGATTGGGACTGAGCCGCGTCACCGGGGGAGGCATCCCGGCCATCCACCAGCAACATCGCCCCATACACCATGGGCCACAATCCCATCATCGAAAACAATGCCGCCACCAGCGGATTAATCCCCTCCCACTTAAACGTGGACAGGGCCACAATTAACTCCAACGTCCCGTCCTGATCCGATGGGGCAAATCCAAAACTGTAGATGAGTAAGCCAAGCCACAACAGCCCTAGTCCAATTCGTTGCATTACGCCCCTCCCAGGCTTTACCAACCACAACGCCCCATTCATTACAATGCACCAGCCTCCCCTTGCCAACCCCAATCAGGTTAGAAAAGTGGAAAAGAATGTTACAAAATAGCAGGATTATCGATCCCATCATCTTAAATAGAAGCGGCAAAAATCGAAATGAGTCAAACCTTGCAGTTTTTAGGGCCAATCTTACAAGGATCGCAACCTCTCATTTGTAAGATTTGGTCATGTCTAGCAAGAAAAGTTTTTATAGGTTTTTTATAATTCGTCTCCCATAGCATTTGTTCATCTTTGCTCTAGGTCTCTCCTCAGGATTTGTGTGGGACCATTGCTGTTTTTGTCTTTCTGTCTCTATTCTTCATCAGTCATATCAACCCTCACCATTTTTCCAATCTATCGTCTACCGTTGAGGCAATATTGGTTTGGTATTTAGACCAGCAATGCAGGTGGGATGAACCATGGATGTGGGAACGGTCTTAAGATTTTATGAGGCAGGTCAGCGAGATTTTGCGGGGGCAGATTTGCAGGGAGCCGATCTCAGTGGAGTGACGCTGATTGGGTTGGATCTCAGGGGCGCGAATTTAACGGGCGCGAATCTCTGTCGGGCGTTTTTGACGGGGGCCAACTTGTCGGGGGCCTTTCTCAATTGGGCCGATTTGCGTTATGCGAAAATGAGTGATGGCAGTATGGCCGGAGCCGATTTGACTCGGTCCAACTTAAGCGGGGCATTTTTGGTTAAAGCGACTTTGGCCAATGCCAAGTTGAGTGGCGCAACGTTGGCCCATACCAATCTTCGCCGTGCCAATCTTGAAGCCTGCAATCTCTGTGGGTCTAATATGAAAGGGGTTAATCTCAGAAATGCCAATCTCTATCGAGCTAACTTAAATTGGGCCAATTTATCGGGTGCTCGTTTGAGTGGGGCTAATTTGAAAGGCTCCTTCCTCAGCGATGTTAATCTGCAAGGCGCTTACCTGAATGGGCTTGATTTACAAGGGGTAGATTTGAGTGGCATTAACTTGAGTGAGGCTAAGCTGTGTGGGGTTAATCTTGAAGGGGCCAATCTGGCGGCCTGCAACCTCCGAGCCGCATTGCTCAAGGAGGCTCGGCTAAAAGGGGCCAATTTATCACGGGCTGATTTGACGGATGCCCACTTGCCCTATGCCAAGCTGGATTGGGCTAGTTTGGATCGGGTGCATTTTCGGCTATCGGCTCCCAAATCCTATCCGTCCCACCCTAGTCTGGAATCCCACGCTGGTTTGGTTCGGGCTTAGGCTTTGGGGAATGGAGCGATCGCCATACCCCCTGTAATATTCTCTGCCGCAATTCATTTGCCGCAATTCATTTGCCGCAATTCATTTGCCAAAATTCATTCGCCAAAGTTCATTTGCCAAAATTCATTCGCCAAAGTTCATTCGCCGAAATTCATGTTATGGGAGAACCATCATCCTTCTGTGTGGTGCTGGTGACAACGGCTACTGGGGATGAGGCCAGGGCGATCGCCCACACCTTAGTCCAACAAAGCCTCGCCGCCTGCGTTAACATCGTGCCCATTCAGTCCATCTATACCTGGGATGGCGCTGTTCAAGAAGACAGCGAATGGCAATTAATCATTAAAACCCGCACTAGCTGCTGGACGGCATTGGAACAAACGATTCGGTCTTTGCATCCTTACGATGTACCGGAAATGATCTGTTTACCCATTGAAGCAGGGTTTGCCCCCTACCTATCCTGGATTACTGAGATGACTAGCCCCAATCAATTGCCGCAGTAGGAGTGTGTCCCATAAAAACAACCATAACGCTTGGGATGTCGGGGACGACCTTGTGATACATTGCGAACATGTCTTTGTCTAGGACAGCGAATAGGCAAGGCGATCGCTACAAACCATATAGCTCTGATTTCAGCTCTAGTTATTTACTTGGGAGAAAGATTGTGAGTAAACCCATTTATCAATTGGTCGATGAGCTACCGAAGGGTGGCATTACGGTGATGTCCTTGAAAGCCCTGGATTTTGTGGTTCCTGGCCAGTGGGATAATCTGATTGGTTTTGACAACACCATTCGCACCGTGACCGGGGAAACGGATGCAGCCTTTGTTAAACAGGTCGGCGAACGGGCGGTTACATTATTTAACGATAAGTCCCAGGGATATCAACGTGCCCTCTGGCTCTATCAAACCGTAGATGGCACCTCTAGCACCCTAGGAAAGGCGGCTTTAGCCAACCTCGTGGGTCAAGATATTTCTTTTCTCGGCGTACTTAAGCATCTCACGCCCAAGGTGGAGAAACTCCAGACGATTGATCTAGCGATCAAGTTAGTGGTGGAGTTGGTGGCGTTTTGCCAAATTAACGGCATTCCTGGGGATAGTCTGGGGGATTTTCTCTCGGCCCTGGCGGATTATAGTGGGGAATCCTTGATCCGGATGGCCGCCCTAGTGTGTTATGACGGTTTAGTGCCCCTTGGCCCTGGTTTTGCCCAAAAAGCCTTATCCTCCATTCAGGCTATGGAACCCCGCGATCTGGAAAGTAACAGTGTCTTTAAATCGGTCAAGGAGCTAATTCCAGGCGGCAATGTGGCGGGGCAGTTGGGATTCATCACCGAAAGTTTCGAGGCGACTAAGGATTGGATGGATACGTTTGTGGCTTCTAAAAATCTTACGCCGGAAAATGTGGTGGATCATTTGGCGAAGTTTGTGGATGTGTCTAAAGACAAGTTTGATTATCTGGGTGCCTTCCTGGATGTCTTTAGTGAGTATTACCAACATACGGGGGTCCAAACCTTGGCACGGCGACTGATTGAACGGGCAGCGGCGGAAATTTGAACGGCTCCTGCTTTAGGTGTTGTCGCTACACGCACTCTACTGCTGCTTTAATCCTAGCGTTAGGTGCGTTATGCTGTCGCTACACGCACCCTACTGCTTTAGGTTAGGCCGACACTTCGGCCATTTCGATGGTGCGGTTGTCCCAGTCTTTGACTAAGAAGTTGAGGGGTTTATCGCGGCGAATCTTATGCCGGACTCCATAGCCCTGAACTCGCATCAGGAGCAGTTCTAAACAATCATGGTCAAAGCATACGTGACGCTGGCGGCTTTTGTTGCCCAGGCTTGCTCCAGAAATGACATGGAGTTGGGTGTTTTTGCGTAATTGATACCAAAGGCCATCGGGGCGATCGTACATGGGGGAGGATAGGGTGTCCATGCCTGCACTAGCGCCATACAGGGGGTCCATGGAGCCGGACCCGATGGTTTGCTCGTAGTTGTAGTAATAGTGCAGTGGTACGTCGGCGGCGGGGAGTTCTAACACTCCTTCGTAGAATTGTTTGGCGATCGCCAAATCAGACACCATGATGGTGTAGACCTTGGGGGCACTGGATAGGAACATCCACATTGCCCCAGCATAGGCCACCAGTAGCATGACCATAATGCCTTGGGCCGAAAGCAAACTATCGATGGGAAACGCGCCCAGGATAAGGGGAAGGCAACCTGCCATAGGGGTACTCAGTCCAAGTTATCTAATCTACAAATATGTCCCAAGGTGGGGCTATGGACTACCCAGGGGTTGCTACATCCCTTGTCCATCTTGGGTTGATTTCTTCTAGTGTATCAATCTGCCTCCGAAGTTGGATATCCTGGTGGAAAAGGCGCTTGTTTATTGAATCGAGATGGGTTGAACAATAGCACTGCTTTATTGTTACTATCATGAAATCATTAAATATTTCCGATGTGCTCAGCGAAAGCTGGCAATTACTGACTAAACACTATTTGTTGATTATTGGCACATTTATTGTATATTTGTTGCTGAGCTTAATCGGCTCAGTCCTTATATTTGTGCTACCGGAGAATGCGGCGATCGCCATTAGCCTGATTAACTTTGCCGATCTGCTGTTCACCTATTTTTTGCTAGCTGGATTGTACCAGTTTGGCTTAAATCTGGTGCAGGAACGTAACCCATCCGTGGGCGATTTATGGTCCCAATCCAGTTCAACCCTGCTCAACTTTATTCTTGTCTCTATTTTAGTTGGACTCATTGTTTTCCTTGGCTTTCTCCTCTTGATTATTCCCGGTATTATCTTGGCGCTGAAATATTCGATGGTTTGGCAACTAGTCGTTGATCAGGGACTAGGACCACTAGAAGCCATGGAGAAGAGTTCAAGGATCACTTCCTGATTGACTGACAAAACTCAAACTACCCTCACCCCAACCCCTCTCCCAGAGCGGGAGAGGGGCTTTCGACCCAAGAACCTGGTTTGAAGTCCCTTCTCCCCTTGTGGGAGAAGGGATTTAGGGA
>JAYKIC010000266.1:0-3608 GCA_035284985.1 Leptolyngbyaceae cyanobacterium | reverse complement strand
ACCCGTGATTACTCGCAAGTGATGGACATATTGTCTACCCATACACGGGGACAGATGCCACCGGGAGTAATTTCAACGTCGGACTCAACCCAGAAAATGGACTGGAGCACCTCCCGAATATCCCCTGCAATCACGGCTGAATCAATGCTGCGGCGATCGCCCCGATTGATCAACCAACCATCAAAGGGCAGCGAGAAAGACCCTTGCAGCGCATTGACTCCGGCATGAAGGGCGCTGAGATCGTCCACCAAAATCACATTTTCGGCTGTGTCTAAGGAGTAGGTTGTCGTTGCCGCTTTGCCGGGGAAAATGTGATAGAAATTGGGACTAACACTAACTTTTGCCCCAATGTTGGCGTTGCCCGTGGGGTTAGCGTTCAACCGTTTGGCTGTCCCTGCACTGTGGATAAAGCTGGTTAACACACCCTCAGTCAAAATGGGGACGCGCCGGGTTGGGGTGCCTTCGCCATCAAAGGTGGCGATCGCCACATTATCCCCATGGAGGGCATCATCACAAACTGACAGCAAGGGGGATGCGATGGTATCACCGAGGGAATCTGGTGTGGATAGACTTTGCTTGTCCAAAATACTTTGGGCATTAAACAAATTGCCAAATGCTCCCCACAGGCTTAAAAATGCCTCTGGCGAAAAAACCACCTGATACTTGCCCGTTTTCACTTTTTCGTAATTCAGATGGCTGATGGTTTTTTCCGCCGCTTCTTTCAGGCAGCCTTCCACATCTAACTGATCCAAACTGCGGCTAACCCGGTAAGCCCCGGCACTGCGAGGTTTACGGCCTTCTTGCTCGGTTTTACTGTAAAGATACAGGGTGGCGTAGGAGCCTTGTTCGTGGCGCAATGCCCCGTCACTGTTGAGATAGAACTTATCCACATCCCGCTGTGAGAGGCCATTGTAAGGAACGCCCGCGATCGCTTCATGGGCGCTGAGCAACTGCTTTTCCGCATCCAGCAATGTGGTAATCAGGGCAGAAACATCCGCTTGGGGTGCGGTGCGATCGCCCACCTCAGCAATATCCGCAGTGGCTTCTGGGCTGAAGTCAGGAATGTTTTCCTTCGGGCCGAAGGTACTGGCTTCGGATGCCATTTGTAGTGCCAACTGGATACCCTTGGCATCCACATCCGTGGTGGAGGTGACACCAATGGTATTGTCCGCATTCCACACCCGCACAATCACACTGGCCCGATTAGAGGCTTTTACTTGCTTGGGTTCACCGTGGTCCACCTGAACGCTGTTTTCATCCACAGATGACCCATAGATGTCATATTTCTGGATGCCTAACGATTGGGCACCCGATGCAGCATAGGACGCAATTTCAGTAACAGTGGGCATTTTTTCCTCGTTTCTCTTATAAAATTCGGACTAGAGCGATCGCACTTTAACAGAGCGACTAGAGAGAGCCTTTGTAAGATGGCCTGATATTTGTGCTGGCTCTACCGTTCATCATACCTAGGCTTATCCAAAGTGACATGATTAAACCCCTTTATAGATTTTGTAAAAATATTACCAGTCGTTTGAAGGCAGGACAGCGCTGCTGACACAAATCAAGGTTGAGGAGTTGGGCTAATCGAGGATTATCATTGGTGCTGTATCGTGGTTTTCGGTTTGCTCCCTTGGAAAGAGCCATTAATTTTTCTTTAGGTTTCTGAATCTCATGGGGATTGACACTCGCTTTTCCCTGACCTCGACCCACATCTTCCACAACATTGGGATCAGACCAAAACCAGGCTTCTAGTTCCTCAATTGGAATACAAATATGGGTATTTGATAATTTAGATGATAATGATTCTAGAGTTTTTCTCAACTTCGATTCATCATTGAGGGTGTTATTTCTGGGATTGCGATCTAAATCGTGAATTACGACAAATGCATTGCAACCTTGGGCCGATAAAGCTGATAACTTTGCTGAAAGCTTTCCTTTTAAGGTACTACATCCTTTTGATGCCCACTTTCGAGTTGGGGTGCGATCGCCCAAAACTCGCCGCACAATCACCTGAATCGTCTCACAGTCTGTATCATCCTCTGCGATGAGCGCAATAACAGGCTTACTCATCATCTAACATTCCACTATATAGCCATTCACCCAGATCCCCTTCTTCAGTCAAATATGCATGAACATTATCAATTTCAGAGCTATTTAGTTGCCGAACGGTTGTGCGTCCAGCCACTCGTTCGACCAAATGAATCTGCTCAGGTCTCATCTCTGCTACCACCTGTGGCGAGTGAGTTGAGATAATCAAATTTTCATCCACCGTATAGGCTTGTATTTCTCTCAAGAGTTTAGACAATAATCCAGGATGAATTTGTTGTTCTGGTTCCTCAATAATGAGTGTGGAAATAGATGATGAACGAATTATATCAACTAGAATAGATAAGACTCTTAATGTACCATCAGATAGGAATCCAATGTTGGTTCCATTCAACGAAACCTCGAATATTTGTTCATCTTCACGAGACTCATCGGCACCTGTCATATCTACTACAAACTTTTTCACGACTATCTGATCTGCGATGCCAATTCTAGAGCAAACTCCAGTTAATTCATCAAAAACATCTTCATCTAGTCGGATAATCTTATGGGCAATCATATCAGCTAATTCAATTACGCTTGGCCTTGATTTTTTGAGCAAAGACTCACGCCGCATTGAGAATTTACGAACTGCCTGCTTGTTTAAAATTTGGCAACCACTGAGTACATGGTAAAGCCATTCCATTTCAGCCGGAAATTCTATTTGTTGTTTCTTGTTGGAAATGAGTATTCTATCTAGTAGATTGAAAGAGCCGAGAACAGCGATCAACGGTTGATCATGTAAGTAGAGAGTTGTTTCTCCAAATTCGGTTCTCCACACTATTTCTTTGTCTTGATCTAAGTATTGACAAGAATCATTCCAGGAGAACTGCTCTCCATGATTTTCATCATTATCCTCTAATTCTAAACTATCAACTTCTGTGGGCAGGGTTAGTAAGTGATACTCATATCTGAGGCGCCGACTCTGTGGAGTTAAAATGTCGATCACTAGAGTTTTGGGTAAGTTACCATTTTCCCCTGGAATACGAGCAAACCGATTTGTGGCAATTTTAGCAATAGCTGTAAAACCCTCAACAATGGCTGATTTTCCTGAACCATTTCGTCCCACTAACACGGCGACACCATCAGATAGGGTTAATGACACAGGTCCACCTAGGACGGGCCAATCATCAAGGGTAAATGACAGTAACCTGGGGCGATCGCGTTTAGTCAAGGTTAGTTTCCTAGATTGTTCGATGTCTCTCAATTTTAAGCTCGATATGTCAATATAGTTAGTTTCTTTTGGGCAATGACACTATGCAAGGACATTATCAAGGACGATCTCGCCCTTGACTCCCTAGCTATAAGTTTATAGGTATTCCAAGAAGTCAGGACAATTGGAACAGCATCGGCTTAAATGATGAGAGGGGAGCGATGAATTGGGTTGAACCAATCCGCCTGATTGACTGACAAAACTCAAACTACCCTCACCCCAACCCCTCTCCCAGAGCGGGAGAGGGGCTTTCGACCCAAGAACCTGGTTTGAAGTCCCTTCTCCCCTTGTGGGAGAAGGGATTTAGGGA
>JAYKIC010000265.1:0-16496 GCA_035284985.1 Leptolyngbyaceae cyanobacterium | reverse complement strand
GCCAATTGCTGGGCCAGTTCCAACAATGCGGCCACCCCGGTACCATTGTCATCCGCCCCCGGACATCCGGCCACCGCGTCGTAATGGGCACCAATCAGAATGGGTGCCCGGTCATCAGCCAGTCCCGGTAGCTTGAGCACCAGGTTTTGGTGCATCGTGCCGTAGCCGTCAAATTCGTGGGTTGCCACCGCACCCCACTGGGCCAGGGTATCGCGAACATATTCCCGCACAGCAAAATGACCTGCGGCGGCAAAATCCGGGTCACGTTCCCGCACAATCTGATCCAAGTGCGATCGCAATCTGGCTTGAGTAGCGACTAAATCAGGAACGGACAGATTAGACATGAACGGTACCAGAAGAAAACTAAACCATTATGATTATAGTAACTGGGCTATGATAGTCCCCAGTGGTAACACAATGCAGAGAATAGTGGTGAGCGATCGCCCATGACAGATATTACAGGTTCCTGGCTCGGCAGCTATTGGCAAAACGGTAGCGCCACTCGATTTGAGGCCACGTTTGTGCAAGCAAATAATGCGGTGAGTGGACGCATCGCTGATGATGGTCCCCAAGGGGAAGCCGATATCAGCGGCGATATCATTGGTCGGCATATTGAGTTTATCAAGCAGTACCTCTGCCACCCCGAACGCATTCGCTACACCGGTACGATTTCCGAAGATGGCAACTTTATGTCTGGCAAGTGGACCATTGGTCCCCGCCATTCCGGCACCTGGGAAGCCTATCGCGGTGAGGATGAGTTCACCATTTCATTGCAAAAACGACTGGCAAAGCAGACGACTCTGACGGGTGCTAATCGTTAAGAGCTGGGTGGCACGGCTGGATCGGGGACTCTGGGCGACTCCAGTTTAGAAGGGATGGCCCATTCATCCACCCCAATTTTCGGACAGGTCTACAAGGAACGCGATCGCCCTAGTCTCCCGATTCTTCTTGTTCCGGTCTAACCGCTTGGGCTTCAGCCCCCTGCTGAGTTAAGGGTTGGGGGACAAACCACCATTCCAGCAATTGCAGCAATGGCACCATACTGCCCAACATCAACGCCGAATACAGATCGCCACCCCAACTATCGTGCAACCAGGTAAAGGCCCCATCTTGACCCGTGCCATGAAAGTACGTGAGCAGGGTATTGCGGAGAATATTGGCGGCAACGCTAATGGCAACCGTACCGCAGAGAAATGGGAGAACCACGCGACGGTAGCGCATCACCCCAGACCAGTAAACCAGCATCAAACCCACATAGACACTGGTGAATAGCATTTTGAGTCCGGCACAGTGGGGGGCGACTTCTACTGTTTGACCATTGACATACAGGTAAATATCGGCAACCTCCACATTAATCCGGGCTTGAAACAGGAGAAATGCGGCGACTCCAGCAATAAAACGTTGAAGGGGTAAGGCATAGGGGGCAATCAAGTAGGGAATTTCATTGGGGGTGGCTAAGAGGACGAGCAACAGGGGAAAGCTTAGCAGTCGGAGTCCGGCTGGCCCTTTGAGCCATAAACATAGCCCGGTGAAAACGATGGGAAAGGACAGGTTGATGGCATCCACCATGCCGCTGAAATACGCGATGATACCGACCAGGATTAAGGCAAACCCAGCCCCATTCGCCTGATCGGGAAGCTGACACCACTGGGGGCGCTTCTCCCAGGCAATATAGGCCGCAAAGGGTAAGCCCAGTAGCCCATGGCTGAAATATTCATGCTCGATGCTGATGCTTTTGTTAAGCCAGCCGTCCACCCAGTGATAGAGCAGGGGACCGTAGAGGATGAGCAGTAATCCGGTGAGGGCGATCGCAGGCCATTGGCGATCGCCCACCTTAAAAGTCGGGATTCGCGGGGTGGTGGGTGGGGTCATGGATCAGTGGGGTAGGTGGACCAGTGGGGGCAAATGGGGGGGGGGATTATGGGGTTAGCAATGAGGAGGGGATGGGGGGAGTCGGGGTACTAGCATCAAGAATGGTCTCGATGGTTTCAACCACTCGCTGGGCCTGGTGGTCGGTCATGCCGGGATACATGGGAAGTGAGAGGATATTGCGGCCCAATCGTTCGGAGTTGGGGAAGTCTCCTTCCTTATAGCCTAAATAGGCGTAAGCGGGTTGCAAATGGCAAGGTAGGGGGTAGTGTATCCCCGTTTGAATATTGTAATCATTCAGGGTAGCTTGCAGGATATCGCGGTCGATCCGGCATGGTTCCCCTATTTCAACCACGTAAAGATGGTAGACGTGTCCCGTACCACTCTGGTTCTGAATCGGACGAATCCCCGATTTTGCTAAGGGTTGGAGGAGGATGTCGTACCATTGGGCAATGCGATGGCGATCGCCATTCCAGCCATCCAGATAGGGTAATTTGGCCAGCAACACCGCCGCTTGCATCGTATCCAGGCGAGTATTAGTACCCACTTCCGTGTGGTAGTACTTGCGGGGAGCGCCATAGTTTCGCAAGGTTCGGGCCGCTTGGGCCAGTTCATTGTTGCGTGTGACCAACATGCCCCCATCCCCAAAGGCACCTAGGTTTTTACTGGGATAAAAACTAAACGCTGCCGCCACCCCGATGGACCCAGCTCGATAGCCATCCCGTTCCGCTAAATGGGCTTGGGCGGCATCTTCAAAAATCAGCAAGTCATAGGTGCTGGCTAAATCCAACAACGGCTTGGGTGACACCATTTGCCCGTAAAGATGAACGGGCACAATGGCACGGGTGCGTTGGGTAATCGCGGCTTCTGCGGCCCGTAAATCGATCAGGGCCGTATGGGGGTTGCAGTCCACCAAAACCGGAGTGGCCCCGGTGCGAATCACGCCAATGAGCGTCGCCACAAAGGTATTGGTGGGCAAGATCACTTCATCCCCAGGCTTAATGCCCGCTGCTTGCAGGCCGAGGGCGATCGCATCCGTGCCACAACCCACCCCAATCCCATGGGTAGCCCCACAGGCTTGGGCAAAAGCCGTTTCAAACGTGCGAACCGCTTCCCCCATGATAAAGTCTCCCCGCTCCAGCACACTATTGATTGCCTGGTGAAGTTCCGCTTCAATGGAACGGTTTTGAAAACTCAAATCGACAAAGGGAACGGTATTTGCAGCGATATTCATAAGTGATATGACCATTGCAAAGGATCAATCTTAGTATGCCCATTGAACCGATAGACTACCCAGTGATTAGGCGGGGTTTTTACGGAAATGTGTGGGGAGAGGGGAAAGGGGAGCGATCGCCCACCTCCGTGATCATACCGAGAATCAGGGATAGCATCGCCCAAACTCCAAGGGTCGCCAGAACCCCAATCCCAGAAACAAGCCAGTGAAGAAATCATAAACGCACTCATCTGTAAAAGATCTTCACCTTCATACTCAAGAGATCTTCACTTCAGAATCATAGGAAAACACATCGACAGAAATTGATTTAGTTGGCTCGGCATCGCCATGCAGCATTAGCCGAATTCGTTCCGTTGTTTCTCTGCTAAAGACTTCTTCACCACAGTGAGAACATACCATTGCTGGAATCTGCTCAACAAGATAAAAATTCCCATCAATTTGAAAGATTTGACTGACTAACTCTTGATGGGATTCTTCTGAACCACAGACATGACACTTAAACATTAATCCCTCCTAATTCTGTAATTAATCCATTCATTCCTATCTGGTTCGTACAGCGTAATGATTTTCGTTATGGCTGATTCCATTCGTGAAACTTGAATGTGTAGAGGGCGATCGTCCTTCGTAAAGCCAAGTAATAAAGAACTGGGAGAATATTTATCATCTGGATAATCCTCGATCATTTCTAGATTTCCGGCAATTTCTCGAAGTTCCTGTTCGCCAATATTACGTTCGATCGCTCTCTTAAAAGCATGGCGTGTAAATTCAAAGTCTCCCGTTTGTAACTGTTGTTGAATGTCCGCAAGGGATTTCATGATGCCTTAACCTTTCCTACGAAGATTATTTCTCATCGTTTCATCATGCCTCACCCTCAAGTTGCGGGGCTTGCAATAGTCATTCAGTAACCGTTCAAAGGCATGGGAATGATGTTTGCAGCAATAGCCATCGGTAGTGCAGCCATTGCCAAGAATCAAGCTTAGTATAATCATGGAGCGTTTTTTACGGAAATGTGTGGGGAGAGGGGAAAGGGAAGCGATCGCCCACCTCCGTGATCATACTGAGAATCAGGGATAGCATCGCCCAAACTCCAAGGGTCGCCAGAACTCCAATCCCAGCAACAAGCCAAGATTTTTGCGAGAACCGGATCAGCAAACCTTGACCCCAAACTAGCAATTTGCCCATTTTCCGATAACCAGTTCTTAAACTTGATTTTAACTCAAGGGCATAGAATGCGATCGATTATTAACATCGTGTGTATCACGATCTTTAACTATGGCGAAAAAAGGTAGCATTCGGGCTTCTATCCAAAAGACTCTCAGGAATGAAAATATTATTCTTAATGAGTCTCAGAATGATTCTTTTGCTCAAGTTTTAACCCGTGCCACCAGTCGGCGCGGGTTTCTAAAGGGCAGTTCTTCCATGGCTGCGGCCTCAATGCTAGGAATGGGGTTGGCGTTTTTGACTGATACCGTTCGTCATAAAAACCAAAAAGCAGCGGCAGCATCTGGGCTGACCCTCAGCTTTACCCCCGTCATGAAAAATATTGCCGATACCTTAACTGTTCCGGCAGGATATACGGCCAAGGTACTGCTGGCAACAGGAGATCCGCTTAAAACCACCGTTACCGCCTACAAAAATGATGGCACTGACAATGATTTTGAATGGCGGGTAGGGGATCACCATGATGGGATGCACTACTTCGGCATGAATGCTGCTGGAAGTTGGGATGCCAATGGGGGCGATCGCGCCCTCCTCTGCCTCAATCATGAAGTGTGCGAAGACCTGGGTTTTGTCCATCCCAACGGCCCCACGGAATACGGTCCCGACAGCCTCGCCGCCCGTCCTACCGAGGAAATCGACAAAGAAGTCGCCGCCCACGGTGTCACTATTGTGGAAATTGCCAAGCAAGGCTCCAGCTACACCGTGAACCTGGGTTCCAGCTACAACCGTCGAATCAACGCCGCCACCCCCTGCGACATCACTGGACCCGCCAAGGGCAGTCCCATGCTCTCCACCGCCTACTCTCCCACGGGCGAGAAAACGCGGGGCACCCTCAACAACTGCGCCCACGGCTATACCCCCTGGGGCACCTACCTGACTTGTGAAGAAAACTGGGCTGGATATTTCCACCGCCGAGAAGACGACAGCACCCGCACTGTGAAGGAAATTGTCGCTTTCAACCGTTACGGTATCTCTGGCGCAACCTCTGGACGGTACAACTGGTCCCGACCGGGGGCTAGCGATCCTACCGATTTGTACCGTCGCTGGGATACCAGCAAAACTGGCCCCAGTGCCGACCAGGATTTTCGCAATGTCGCCAATACCTTTGGCTGGGTGGTGGAAATTGATCCCTTTAGCACTACCACCGCACCACGCAAGCGCACCACCATCGGTCGCTTGGCCCACGAAGGCTGCTGGCCTGCCAAAGCCGTTGCGGGACAGCCCATCGTTTTTTATACCGGGGACGACGCTCGCAACGAGTACATCTACAAGTTTGTGTCAGCGGAACGGTGGAATCCCCAGGATGCCACCGGGGGCTTGGCGACAGGGGACAAGTACCTCAGCGCTGGGACACTCTACGCTGCCAAGTTTAACGATGATGGCACCGGGGAATGGTTGCCGCTGACCTTGAGTAATCCCCAAATAGCCAACTACGCCGACTACAGTTTTGCTGATGAAGCCGATGTCCTGATCAATGCCCGGATTGCGGCTGATGCGGTCGGGGCTACCAAGATGGATCGGCCCGAATGGGGTGGTGTCAACCCCACTAATGGAGAGGTGTACTTCACCCTAACCAACAGCGTTTCCAGCAGCAGCGGTCGCGGTGTGAACACTCCCCTGGATGCGGCCAATCCCAGATTTTATGCCGATGCCAAAGGCGATAAAACCAGTGCAGGCAATGTCAACGGCCACATTATCCGCTGGCAAGAAACGGGGTCCAATCATGCTGCGACTAGCTTCACCTGGGATGTCTTCCTATTTGGTGCCCAAGCTGACGCGGGAGCCGACATCAACCTATCCGGTCTCACGGATGAGAATGATTTCTCTAGCCCTGACGGTCTGTGGTTTAGCGATGTGGTCCCCGGTTTGCTCTGGATTCAAACCGATGATGGTTACTACACCGACACCTCCAACTGCATGATGCTGGCGGCGTTGCCGGGAACCGTAGGGGATGGGGAGACCAAGATGGTGACAAACACAGCGGTGCCCACCAATGCCAACAGTGACCAAACGGTGAAAACCTATGTGGGTCAGGCGGCAAGCCCAATGATGATGCGACGCTTTTTAGTCGGTCCCAAAGACTGCGAAATCACGGGCATCACTGAGTCCCCCGATGGCACCGCAATCTTCGTCAATATTCAGCATCCCGGCGAAAATAGCGCATCCGTGACTGATCCGGCCATGTTCACGAGCCACTGGCCCGATGGCGGCAATGCCCGTCCCCGCTCGGCCACGGTAATCATCACCCGCGATGATGGGGGTAGGATTGCCGTCTAGGGTCGTGTTTGGTTGAAGCTGGACCCATGATGCTGTTGCGTCCTCTTTGTCAGGTCACGTTTAGTCCGCACCGATGAGGATGAATGCTGCCCAAAATCGGGGTTCAGGATACTGCGCCATTGTGGTCAACATAGCTTGGCGGAGGGCGGTGGCTTTGTCAATGGGGACATGGGCTTCGGGCGATCGCCATGCTCGATAAAATGCCGTCATCAGGTCAGCGGTGGCGGCATCATCCACCGCCCAGAGTGACACCATCACACTGGGGACTCCGGCGGCAAAGAGCGATCGCGCCAAGCCCACTACACCATCCCCCCGGAGGTCGCCCTGTCCGGTATCACAGGCACTGAGAACCGCTAAGGTTGCCTGCAAGTCCATCGTTTGCAATTCGGTAGCGGTGAGAAAACCATCGGTGTTGCCCTCACCGAGGCTGACCGCAGCGGTGGGGGCGAGGGCGATCGCCCCTGGCACATCCCGCACCCCTGAGGCTTGGGGGTCGCCATACTCCAGCAAGCCGTGGGTGGCAAAGTGGATGAGGCGGGCGGTAGCCAAGCGCTCAGTGACCGCAGCTTCGGTGGCAGCGGTGCCGATTAATGCGTCAGTCTGAAAAATTTGGCTGGCGATCGCCTCGGCTTCCTGGGCCGATCCTGGCAACGGTTGTAGAGGGGTTGGGGTCGGGGCATGGGGTCGCATCAGCGTGGGCATGGGGTCGGGATTACCCACAATCAACACCTCATCGGCAGCCAGCGGTGCAGCGGCCATCCCAGCAGCCACCGCTTCCACCTGGATCAACACTTGAATCGAGGGCGCAGTGACCAGGGTGTAAGTTTCAATCAGGTAAGTCCCCTGCCGATCTTGCAGGGCGGCAAAGGGGACGAGGAATAATTCCCGCTGGGGCAAAATGATGAGGCGATCGCCCTCTGCTGTGGGCAACAGATCCTGAATCGGGTCAATGAGCAGGGAAGATAATTCTAACGATATCGCATTATTTGACTCCGAAACCAACCCTGGCGCAAGGGGTTCGAGTTGCAGATTGCGACCGCTGGCAATTCCTAGGGTTTGCCGAAAGTCCGACACCATCGCGCTGAGGGATCGGGGAATAGGCGTTTGGCGAAACTGAATCTCCCCTGTGGGGTCCACCACCCAAATGAAGAGGTCAGCGGTCGGTGTTTGATCCACCCGACCGGGAATGAACAGGGCGGCGGGGGTATAGGTGATGGAGTAGACCACTAATGTGGCGTTTTGCTCACGGGCAGCTTGTTGAATTTGCTCGATTATGAAATTTTCCGGCAATTGGGGCATGGGGGACGGGGTGGCATTGCGAGTCAAGAGGGTGGCTAAAGCCTGGGCACGCCCCTGTTCCGCGATTATCAACGCTTCCTCGGTTTGCCCCTGGGCCACTAACACCTGTTGTAGGGTTTGATAGGCTTGCTGTTGGGTTTCAAAAATCGAGACTTGGAATGGGTCTGAAGTCACCACCGTGGCCTGTTGCTGTTCCCAGAGGGCGATCGCCGCCTGTAACTGTTCGGTGGCGAGGGCGAGGTAATCCGTTGCCACCGCATCCCCATTAGCCGCCGAGTCCGCTAAAAAGTAAGCCGTCCCCAAATTATTGTGGGCGATCGCCATCCCCAGCCCATTCCCCACTCTCTTTTCATAGTCGAGATTGCGCTGTAGGGCATCAATGGCGGCGGTGTAGTCCCCAGCGAGGGCGTGGGCTTTGCCAACACTGCCCCAAATGGCCCCCTCCAGTTCTGTGTCTTCGAGATTTTGCGCGATCGCCAACCCCTGCGTCAGCCATTCCAATGCGATATTAGGAGATTGTTGCCCCAAGTGAGCTTCTGCGAGCAAGGCTAGGGCAACGGCTTCATTAAACGGATCATCAATAGTTTGAAGTAACGTCAATCCCTCTTCGTAGGCAGCGATCGCCCCCGTCATGTCCCCAGTGGCAAAGTAGACCCCGCCCAGATTTTGCCATGCCGTAATTTGGCCAATGGTGTCCCCCAACTGTGTCGCCAGTTCCAGCAACGATTGAGCGGCTTGTTGCGATCGCCCATACTGACCCACCACCTGATACAACGATGCCAGGTTCAGCAACGCTTGCTCGGTTAAGGCTGGAATATCCAATTCCGATGAGCGCTCTAGGGTTTGTTCAAAGGTGGTAATGGCCAGCCCTAACTGGTGGCGATCGCGGTACACTCCCGCCAATTGCAGCAAGGTAATCGCCTCAGTAACCCCATCGTCAATCTCGCGGGCTGACTGCAATTGCTGTTGCAACTGGGTGACTAAATCCGTCGCTGTGGCCGTGTTACCAAAATCAATACCAACGGAATCTGAGGGCGACGGTGCTGGAGTGGACGAGTCAGCAGGTTCCGTTGCGGCGGCGGCGATCGCCCCTGCTACGCGGTCCAAACTACTTTGAGCTATCGTTACCGTTGCCGCATCCCCTTGCTCCGTCGCCACCATCAGCATCAGTTGGTACAACTCCTGGGCCAGCCCGTAGGCTCCCGTTTGTTCGTAGGCAAAGGCCAAGCCCCCAGCGATCGCCCCTTCCCCTACCCGATTACCCAGCATTTGGGCCAAGGGTAGGGCTTGTTCGTAGGCGGCGATCGCCTGCTCCACCTGGTTCAGCGTGGAGTAAATCAACCCCAAACTGCCCAAGAAATTCAGTTGCAACTCGTCACTGTCCAACTCACGGGCAATGGTCAGCGCCGTTTGATAGAGGGCGATCGCCTGGTCATAGGAACCAATGAGATTAGCCACATAGCCCAAATTACCCAGCGTCTGGGCCTCACCCAATAAATCCCCCAATTGCTGATATAAATCAAACGCCTGTTGCCAAGCCGCGATCGCCCCCTCCAAATTGTCCTGTTCCAGTTCCCCATGCCCCTGCTGAAGCAACCGCTGCGCCTCCGCCGCCAATTCTCTTTCAGATGCGTCTTCAAATCCGCCTTCAGAGCCGTCTTCAGGTCTGTCATCGTCCCCTAGACCCGATTCTTCGTGAGTTTCATCACCTTGGAACTCATCCAGCAGTGGTTGATCCACCGGATCACTGGGCGGATCACTGGGCAGATCCCTGGGCGGGTCACTGGGTGGGTCACTGGGCGGGGCGGAATGGGGGGTAGCTGCGTCCCCTTGGGCAACAATCATGGCTGGGGCTGGGGCTGCCAACCCTCCTAGAGCCGCAGAACCGAGCCAAATGCTCCAGACCGTGAAACCAGCGGTAACGATAGGGGAAGTGGGCGATCGCATACGAAATATCTCACTGATGGCGCAACAAGCGGATGGGCAAGGGCTGGAATTTATGCTCCTTTAGGATATCGGAAACGTGGAGGGATGGGGGACATCAGCCATGATTCCGACAAAAAAGGTAACTCCCCTGGACATCAGCCGTGATTCACCTCAGCCCTCGAACCAGAACCGAGCCAGCAGGGACCGCTTCCGGATCTTCCGAGTAGGTTTGGCGGCTGGGGTGGGCTGGGAAAGGGGTTGGGCGGCTTGATGCAACACTTGGGCATAGGCAGCGGCAATTTTCTGGGGGGTAAAATGGGTTTCCAGATAATGGCGACCCGATTTACCTTGGGCAACGGCGAGGGCGCGATCGCCCCGCAACCGCTGAATATACGCCGCCAACTGTTTACCCTGACCATTGCCAAAAGTGGCCCCACATCTAGCCTCAGCAATCAACGGATTGAGGTAGGAGCGCAGCGGACAAATGGCCGCCACCGGGAGTCCTGCCGCCAACGCGGAATAAAGCTTGCTAGGAGCAACCAAATCATCCATCGTTTCGCTGACACTGACCAAGGCTAAATCACCAGCGGTCAAGGAATAGGGCAAATCTTCCTTGGCTTGATAGGGCAAGAAGGTCACATGGGTGAGGTTTAACGCCGCCACTGTCGCTTGCAGAACCTGGAGTTTCGCGCCACCACCAATAAAGACAAACTGAATCGGCACAGGATGGGGGTCGGATTGAAGCTGCTGCATGGCCTCCAACACCGTATCCAAATCATGGCAGCGGCCCATATTCCCCGAATACAACACCGTAAACGGCTTCACCAAATCGTGGGTTTGGGCAAACCAATTGTGCTGTTTGGCACGGGGAACAATATGGTTGGGATCGGCCCAACTGTGGATCACCGTCACCTTGTGGCTAGGGAGACTGGGACAATTCTGCATCACCCGTTGTTTCATGGAATCGCTCAACACAATCACCTGACGGGCATGGCTCCACACCGCCCGATTCAACTGCTGCCACCGTTGGGCTAGCCAGTGGGTGGGTGGAATCACCCCTAGGCGGGTGGCCACATCGGGATACAAATCATAGATCAGACACACGTAGGGAATACCAATGAGCCGATGGGCCAGATAGACCACAATCGGGAGAAATGGGGGCGCGGTGGTGACTAATACTACGTCATGGGTGGGGCGAAAGCAGAACCACTGACGCTGCATCACAAATAGAAAACTGCGAAGGGAAAAGACTAGACCGCTCAAGGCTTTGCCCCGAATCCGCTGAAGCCACAGGTGAGACATGCGCGATCGCCGAATCCGCACCCCATCGGCCACCTCCTGCACCGGAGCAGATTGGGTTTGAAACGCATACCCCGGCTGTCCGGTAAATACCTCGATATCGAGATTTTGCTGCACCAGTTGCTTGGCGAGTTCCTCAATCAGTTGCCCCGTTGCGACAAAATCCGGTGGAAAAAATTGGTTGAGAATGAGCACGTTGGGTTGTGGGGCCAACCGTTGTTGGGATGGTTGGGATTGCTCAGAGCTAGGGATTAACCTAGAAGCTGGCAAGATGGCCGACGAACCCATGTTCAGAGTAGTCTGGTTTAACGTCCCTGCCTTTCTTGCAGATAAACGGTGTTGATGCAATATGGGTCGAATAATTTTAGAAAACAAAGCGTGACAACCTCCAGAAACATGGGTCTGACGGGAATAGGTGAGCAACTCAGTGCGGCTCTCTGGAGATGTCCCTGATTAATCCCTTAATGCCCCCTGGTAGATGGGGCGACCATAAAAACTGACCGTGATTCATGACCGTGATTCATGACAGTGATTCAATGGTGATAGGGGTATGGTGGTAGTTTTACAGCGCTACACGCTAAGGGTAGGCTCAAGAATGTCTGCATGGGGGCAATCAAAGGGGCCAATGGAAACCGTAAAAATACAGGCATTGCTCAGGCTAGACCCAACAGTCTGCCTTGCCAGGAAGTCCGAATCCATTTAAATAGGGCCGGGAAATCCTCACTATCTTTGACCACAACGGTTTATTCCATTAGATTTCAGCCCCAACTTTCACATTAGCCTTAAGCACTCTTTCCCATGGCTGGTTAATCAGTCCGGATAGTTTTGCCCCCGGCCCTCGGTAAAACTACTTATATAAACCATGGGTAAAATCTTGCAGAAGCAGGGAACTTCATGGCTGTAGCCACCGTCCTTGGAGCGATCGCTCCTTTTTCCCTTGCTCACTTCCCTTGCCCACCCGTGCGTCCCATGGCTCGACGGATTACAATACCCTAGGAATGACCATTGAAAAACTCCAGCCACTTTTGATGTTGGACCAACAGGGTCAAGCACCCACCAACCTCAAAAATTTACTGGTTCTACCTTCTGACGATTCCTAAGCCTGTTTTGGGCATTGATGTCGCTACTTGGAAATGCCATGCTTGATTCTAATTTTCCTCCCAGTGCTTTTTTGACTGAAGCCGAGTCACTTGCAGTGGATCAAGCGCTTTTGTCGGCCCAGGAAAAATTCTCGACCCGGGTGGCCATTTATTCTCTGGGGGTATTGCAGGCCATCGCCCCTGATCAGGCCAACCTTGAGGCGATCGCCCCCGACCGCATCTTAAACTGGCTGAGTCAGCACCAATCGGAGATGCCAGCCGAACTACAGCCCGATCCATCCTTTCAACAATTTTTTAGTCAGTTGGTGCTTTCGTCCCTCAAACCCTTGGCCCAAATTGCGACTGAAACAGAGAAATCGGTGGGGGAATTACAATTCGCTGATGTCATTGCCTGGTTTGAGCGGCAGGCCCAAATCCGGGTAGAACAGGGAGAATCCGCTACTTTTTGGGGAGAAACCTGATGGGCTTACCGAAGAACCTGTGACAGTTTTTTTAATAGCCACGTTTTATCACCGTAATTGCCAGCGATCCTCACTGCTCCTTTTGCCCCAGGTTGTTTATACCAAACTATTCTTGAGCCAGGGTTTCGCTATGGTGTGGATGGTAATTACACCTGAGGTTTTCTTGGACCCGTCCCATGCTCACCAAAACGCAGATTGAACGCTTGAATGGATATCGAATGGGTTGGATGCGATTGCTCACGGTCCAGCCCTTTCCCGTGGTGGGGGGAGCGGCGGTAGGGCTGCTGTTGGGGGGGATGGCGATCGCCCTTCCCCGCCTTTGGTTATCCTCCCAACCAGCACCAGGGGTACCCTCACCGAGGCTGGAACCACCTGTGTCGTCAAATCCACCGCCACCCGCTTGGCAGGTTGCCATTGATGCCTTACCGGGGGCCGTGTCCCTGCCCTCCGAGCCAGCTAAGCGCCACCCCAAGGCTCCCGATGCCTATGATCAGGCCATGACCATTGGTTATCGAGCCTATCGGCAACAGGACTACCACACCGCGCTGATTAATTTTCGGCGTGCCCTAGACTATCGGCAGGGCGATCGCTACGCCACCGAAGCCCTGAACAACGTGGACGCAATTCTTCAGCAGCAGCGACAGTTGGACCGTAATCACTAGACCGTGATTGATGCTTGGGTTGGCTAACGGCTCAAGATCGTCACCGCTCTCAACAAGTCCTGTGGCTGTTCAATTAATTGATCGGGCTGATATTGTTCTAATACGGTGTGATCATTGAAGCCCCAACACACTGAAATAATTTTCATATTAATTGCTTTGGCAGATTCAATGTCTCGCGTTTCATCTCCCACATAAATGCTCCGATTTAGGGCAATTTTTTCCTGTTTTAACAGGCGATGAATCACTCGATGTTTGCCAAAAATAGTGGTTCCTGATTTGACAAAGCTAAACAGATCGGTCAAATGGTGGTAAGCCAAAAAATCAGCTACATTTTTTTCCGAATTAGACGTAACGATACCCAAGGAATGATCATGTTGCTTCAAGGTCGATAATGCCTCTGGGATTCCTACAATGGGTTGTACATTGGCAATTTGGCGATTGAGTTCAGTCCTAATTCGGCGTAGTAAAAATGGTATTTTTAATAGGGGAATATTAGACTGTCGAATAATTTCGCGGGTTTCAAGTTGCTGTAGCTGTTTGAGTTCATCGATTGTGATTGGGGAATAATTGAACTCGGTGGCTAGCTGGTTGGCGATCGCTAACAAGGGTTCCAGGGTGTTGGCAATGGTACCGTCGAAATCAAAAATAACTACACTCACAATTGGTTTAGGGCTTTATTTAAATGATTTGGCTATTATAGCCGTAGACACTTAGGTTAAGACATAAATATTGCTTTTCCCCCGCGCTGTGGGGGAGAAACAACGTCCTAGTGAATGGGGCGATCGCTATGATTGAGGCATTGAAAAAGTCAGGCATGGAGAAGAGAAGAGGGGCGATCGCGCTCCAGGGGCAGTACCCCATTCTTACATAGATTCCTAAGTTGGAGAATTAGGGGAATGGGCTACCGTAATCCGACCCGTGGCACCATCGAGATGGACCATTTGTCCAGGTTTGAATAAATGGGGACTATTGGGCACATTCATCACCGCTGGAATGCCATACTCACGGGCAATGATCGCCCCGTGGGACAGGCTCCCCCCCTCTGCCGCAATGATACCGCTAGCTTGGGTCAACACAGGTGCCCATCCGGCATCCGTATAGGGCACCACCAAAATACTGCCAGGGGGAATCGTAACGTCACCTTGAAGGGTGGTCAAAATAACGACGGGACCAGTCACACAGCCGGGACTAGCACCAATCCCTTGATAGCTCTGTTGTTGGGCCAACATGGGTGGGGGCAGGGTTAAGCCGCGCACCGGATTGTTGCCATACACCAGGTAGGGAGGCACCGCCACCGCTTGATCCCCTTGCCATGCTGCATGGCGTTGGTGAATGAGTGGGGCGATCGCCGCTTTCCGCTCCAGGGTCGCCCTTGCCGTTTCAGAGTTGCCCTGCTGCTCCATCGGTTGATCAATCGATTGAGAAATTTCTTCCAGGGTCAGGAAAAAAATATCCCCCCGTTGGGAAAGGAATTCAGCTTGGAGCCAACGCCGCTCTAGTTCTAGGACGGTCCAGCGTAACTCGGCTAAGAAACGGCTATAGATCTGGGATACCACGCCTTTCAAGTCCACCCGCCGTTGCACCCAACCCGGTGCAGTCTGGGCTGACCGGGAGGAAGGGGGCGCGGAGGGTTGGGGTTGCAGGGATTGTTTGAGGGATTGCAGCAACAGACTATGGACAGGGCCGGAGTCATCCCGCCAGGTGGGAACCGCAATATCCGTGGCGACATCACTGAGATAGCCATAGGTGTCCAGCAGTTGATCCAGTTGGGTGAGCAGGGCGATACCTGCCGGGGTACGGTTCAGGTAGTCCTCCAGATCGGACCACTCCCACTGGGCCAAGGTATCTGGATGAGGTTGGCGATCGGAGGGTTGCTGGGTTAGGGCGACAATCTGGTCCGCCAGTTGGCGAATGGCCCGGAGGGAAGCAACTTCGGGGGCTTGGCTTTGGTCAATGGTGGCGGGATCGACTTTGGCGATCGCTTGCCTCAGGGCCGCCCCTAGGGGAGCCAAGATGCTGTAGTAGGTCGCTTTTTGCAACAGGGCCAGAATGGTTTCAATGCGAGTGAGCAATTCCTGTTCCGTGAGGCGGGTTAACTCCTGCTGGGCCAATTGGCTGAGGCCGGGGTTGAAATGGTGGTGGCGATCGCGCTCAAAATCCGCCATCAAGGACCACTCCCGCCGCAGCAACCGCAGTAATCCGGGAATTTGTCCCAGGGTTGCCGATAACGAGGGTCGCTTAAACGTGGCCCCACGGGTGAGAAATTCCAGGCTTTCGGCGGGCAATCCCATGCGCCGAAAAATTTGGCCCAAGAGGGACGCATTGAAGTAGGCAACGGAATGGTGCAGGGTTGCGGTTTGCTGAAAGTCAAACGCCGCTGCCGCCTTTTTTCCCAATACCAGCGTAAAAATCTCCCCCCAAACGCCACAGGTGAGGGGGCGATTAATCGACCAGGTGAGGGGGCGAATAAAGCCAGGAATCACCTCAGCGGCAATTTTGCGGGTCCAGATGGGCACCAAGGTGGTAATGGGCCGACTTTGCAGCACCCACAAACTATGGCCATCGTAGGTCCACTCCATATCCTGGGGAATGCCGTGGTAGTAATCCTCGATGTGGCGCACCAGGTAGGCTACATGCTGGATCAGACGGGGCGGAATGTCCCCGGTTTCTCCCTCCGGTTTACCCACCCATTCCATCGGAAAATTTTGGTCATCGGGGATGCGCCACCGCACGGTCTGGTCAGGATTTTGACCAAACTCTACCCCATCGGTGGGAATAAATACCCGATATTGTTCTGGGGTATGGCGACCAGAGACGACCTGCTCCGCTCCTCCCGGTAGGGCTTCAATCACCACCGCATCCCCTTGGCGAGTAATGGGATCACGGCTAAAGGCCACCCCGGAAAACACCCCTTGGATTTGCCGTTGCACTAATACGGCCATGGCGGTATCGGGCAGGTGGCGATCGCGCCGATAATCCACAGCGGCCCGTCGGGTGTAGGATTGCTGGCACTGGACAATGGCCGATCGCATCCTACAGGGGGTCGTGATGGTGGGAATCGAAACGTATTGCCCCGCCGCCGAGGCGCTATCGGAATCCTCACCAATGGCGCTAGAACGGACAATGTAGGGCTTTTCCGGCTCAAACT